>CANRVK010000075.1 GCA_947643285.1 uncultured Eubacteriaceae bacterium | reverse complement strand
GCCTCCCGGTCTATGCTTACCTAGCCACCTCTGGCTTAGTTTTCCTGTTTCTTTCTAACGAAAGTCTTAGGGTAAGTTTCAACCGACTTCACCGCGCTCTCACACAAACCAACCTTACTATTAGCCTGCATGGCGGAGTATCAGAGCAAGCCCTTTGGGTCACTACTCCCTCATTTGACTTGTCGAATGAATAGTTCTCGTAATACTAAATATTACTGGCTAGTCTTTGTTTATTTAAATTAGCAACGTGTCTCCCATTTGTTAGAATCATACTCATTAAAAATAATTATACTTCTATTACTACGTTTTTTACTTCTATCTGTAATATCAATACTTTTAACAAAATCTAAAATATCTTATATTATGTACTATAAATGAGCAAATCCAGAAAAGTGCACAAATTATCCCACCAAAGCTAATACATCTTTTAAGGGAACATGGTTTGCCCCACATTGGTAAAGATAGGTGATGCGTTCTCTTTCTATTTCCGTTTGAAAAAAGGCATAGCCATCTTCAAAAAATAACTTCTTTCCTGTTCCTATACAGCAAAGAAAATGGGCAAGTGACATGAACAACCAGTATCTTTGTATTCCTTTTGTGGAACGAATCTGATATGGATCAAGTGCAAGTTTATTCTTGCTTTGGCGGAAAAATAATTCGATCTGCCAACGCTCCACATAATGATCCAAAATTTGTTGTATGGTAAGGGTAACATCGGTACTAATAAATACTCGCAGTGCTTTTGGAAAAAGAAATGCATTTTCTGGGTAGCATAATAAAACAATGGCATTTTCAATTCCATTTCGATTACCTTCATAACGGTAAACATAATACTTGCGTTTGTTAACGGTGACAAGGTTAACATTTGCATCATGCTTACACAACAAGAAGGCAAATGGATAGATTGCCTGTTTGATGCCACAAGGATAAATGACACGATTTGTTTTTAAAGCACCAATGTGTAAAAACCTTTTTTTAAAAATGCATTCATTACCTTTCCTGAGGTATACCAACTATCACACAAAAAATAAGATACCACAGGAGACACTGGTAACTCACTAGCAATATCACATATCAGTTGTATCTTAGATGTTGACTTGTTATACATCAAGATAGCATAGTTAAGGATAAGACCATTACAAGAAAGCATCACAGCCACTGCTTGATGACCATAATCTTGTTTCTTTTTTAAATGAAACTGATGGAAATAGGCATCTTCAATTGGGTGCAAAGCCTGTGACGAAGGCTTTGTCTTAGATAAGATGGTATCATCCACAGTACAAAAAATCGGTTTACCAGAAACGAGTGCTTCCTTGTATATAACAGTAATCACAGCAGTTTTTAAGATAGTTTCCAGTTGTGTATCCGTCCATGTTCCTTTGTTTAGGAAATGTGCAATTGTGGTACGGTGACAGTTGCTATATTTCTCAAAATTCACGGTTTTTCCCTGATAACCAAGGGAAAACACAGAAAGCAAAATAGCTAAAAAGTGTTTGATTGTGGTATGAGAAAAAACCTTGCACAAATTTAATTGTTTCAAACAGTTGTAAATAACTTTGGATTGGTATATACTATGTTCCATAAGATATCTCTCCTTATATAGGTATGTTGTTTTTTTGGTCGAAAACAGTATACACCATTTTAAGGTTGGATGTCTTGTTTTTTGTGCAACTTTTCGAATTTGCTCATTTATAGTTATGTATTTATTCAAATCTATTTTGGAACTTTTTATTATATCTATCAACTATGGAATTTGTTTCCATTCTAAATTAACAAGATCCTTCATATATGAATCATATTCCACTTCACTTATTATTCTACTATTGCCGGAATCAGTAAGGCTATATGAAATCTCTTGAGTATCATAATTTCTTTCATAGAATAATGTGAAATCAACATTAAACTGTTTATCTTCTATTATCCAATACTCACAAAAACCAATATATATATTAGAATTTATAGTGCTAAATACTAATGCATGATATTGAGGAGAATATCGTAGACTTCTAAAATAATATGTTGTAAAAAATACATATATTTCATCTAAAGTTCTATCGTAACTAAACACAGAGAAGTCATTAATATCCAACCATCCTGTCCTGCTAGTAATAATTAGTTCTTCATAACCATCTCCATTAATATCAAGAATTGCATATTCACTTGGTACTCCATATTGCCAATCTGTAATAAATGGTTGGTATCCTTTGGTTTCCAAAAAGTCCATGTATATGTCAACTAATGTTTCCGATTTAATCGCTCTTATCCATTGAATTAGGTGGCTATTATCATATTTCTCCAGGTAGTCTTCGTTGTCTGTTGGCAAAAAGCCAAACACAAAACCATCGTTAGTTTTGTTTGCCCCTTTAAGCCCAACCATAATCTCTGCAATTTCAGTATTGATACCATTTTGATAATCAATAAGTGGCTGTATTTTTTCCTTAGTTGAATCGGATTTATTTGCAAGGGAGGCTAAAGCTGCTTCTCTGGTTACATAACAAGATTTTAGATAAATATAACAATATTGTGAAAGCTCATACATATTCTCTGCTGTAATATTTCCAGCGTCGTCAAATACAGAATTGCGCTTGCTTAAATAATTCAGGAAAGTATCACCCTGAAATACCATCGAATATAACGCAAGCTCAAAATTATCTGCGCCCGACAAACCGTTTGCAATGAATGGAATAGTCTTGGAGGCGATATCCCAAGCAATCAAAGCTGTGGCTGCCTGTGTACCTAACACTTTGTGTAGAGGAACTTGCTCTTTTGCTGCATCCAACATCCACTTATCAATATTGTCAAGGAAACGTTTACCCATGTATCCATCAATAGACTTTGAAAGGGCATCAGAGTAATCAATCATAGAGGCCTTCATTGCATCCGGCAACTCCAAACCGCTGTTAGCACTTTCAAGATAATGAGTGAAAGCAACAAGAGAAAACTCATCCTGGTTTTGGAATTCTTGCGCATATCCAACGATTTCTGCAACCTTTACGCCAACATCGAGAAAGCTAAATGCTTTACCGGTTGCACTGGACACTCCTTTTTGAATATCCAAAATATTCCCACCTGTATGTGAGAACCAGGTTTGTTTATCTAGGGCTTTTTCTAGAGCCTGATATGCTCTGCTGTAGTCAACAGCAGACGAGTTCCCCGTTTTAATGCCATTCAGTACAGCTTCACATTGTTTATACAATGAGCCCACTTGAAAATCTGACATGTCAGATGTGAAAGAAAGGAGCTTACCCAACTCTCCGTCTGCATTCAATAGATTACTGAGCAATTTCACCTTTTCAGTAGTTGCCTGTAATTCCTTGTCTGATTCCGTGCAAATAAGCATGGCAAGATTTTCACCGTACTTCTTATCATAGGAATCCATACTCCCTGCAAATTGTTGGAACAAGCTGATCCAAGAAGCACCATCAAAGCCCAGTACACCATTAAAAACATTTATTAAATGGCTACTTCCACCTAGTACTTTAATATCTGTCTTTGTATATCCAAAATCATCTGCCCAGTCAAAACCATATTTTGTTGAGTTCTTCGCCACATCAAAAAAATAGTCAATTATTCTTTTGGGTGGAATATCAATCAAAACTGCGTCATCTGTGATCATCATGCCACTATTCAACAGTAATAGTGAATATTCAAAAGGAATCCAGCTGCCTTCATTGTTTTTCACACTTGCAAAGGGTGCCTCATAAGTATCAATCATATTATTGAACAACATATGAGATACCTGAGTACTATTATACTTAAATTGTGTGATACCAAATGGAAGATTGTTCGACGTATCTTTATTGAAAATCACCGCACTCTCGCCATTCTCCCCGAAGGTATATCCCAATCTTTCCGCTAACATTTTCGCATCTACAAAGACGTTATCATTTTGAATCATAACATCTAATGATTCTTGATGCCCGGTATTATCCGAATATTCCACTTGAATCGTATAATATTCTTCACTGGTCTCAGCGGCAAATGCAGGAACGACCATTAAAATCATTATAACAAGAGCCAAAAATAGGCTAATCGCCTTTTTCATAGTTAATCCCCCCTTCCGTATACTCTCCCAGCATTTCTGAATAAAGTGTTTTATAAGCGTCAAGAAGCCCCCCAGTTACTGCATTGATAAATTCCTCATCCTGATAATTCACAATAGGTTCATCGTCCACAAGGATATACTCAAGGGAAACTGTTGTGTCCTTAGTTTCCACATTTTGGGCATAGTTCTTGATATATTGTAACAATTCGTCTTGTGATATGTTCGTCGTATTTGTATCCATATCCACAAATACCTTACTCATGTCTGGGGCTTCAATTTCATACTCAATCGTACTATCGGTTGTTTTTTTTACTTTGACGGTAACTAAATCAAAAATGCAAGTCAATACTCCATCCTGAGATTGAGCATCTTCTCCCCATATATCTGAAAGTCCGTCATTGATCTCAACTTCATTTGTTCCAAAAATCGTTTTATTGATAGTTTCCATATCACCATCCGTAAAAGCATCGGCTACTACTTGAGCCTCTGTTTCTACGGCTTCGTTCTGTTCTTCACAACCACCAAGACAGAACAATATTGCGCACAGCAAAACACTCAAGAAAATCTTCTTCATTCTACCTACCTCCTGTTTCCGATTTAATTAAGAGATTAGAGCGTCCCAAAATGTTTTAACGCATCCTTAATCGCTTCTTCCTTCTCTAGCGGGCACTGCGGCACTTTTGCCTCATCTTTCTTTGACAGATTATAATTCTTCCCCACATCCAGCCCGCACTTCTGCTTGACCTGAGAGATATACAGGGAAGATACCTTCAAGCCGGTATGCACCAGCACATACGCTTTAATCTGCTCATAAGTCGCACCCCTCTGAAACCCAGACATATCCATGTCCTCCAGCGAGAACTCCACCCTCACTTTCTTCGAGTCGATTTCTCTCTTGGAAAGCAAGACAACCGTCTCCACATGCCCTGTAAACGGAAACAAATCATACCCCCAGCACCCTTCTGCTCTATATCCTTTTTTCTTAAAATATTCCAAATCCCTTTTCAATGTTTCTGGATTACAGGAAATATAAACCACTCTCCCTGCCTCTATTTTACAAACAGAATCTATAAATTCCTGTGTGCTCCCACTTCTAGGCGGATCTATCAAAACAACATCTGCCTTTCCTCCATCTTCCGCCATTTTTACGAGAAATTCTCCTGCATCCGCCTGATAAAACCTTACATTTTTTATATCATTTCTTTTCGCATTTGCAACTGCATCTTTCACAGCATCTTTATTGAATTCCACCCCAATAACCTCTTTTGCCTGTTTACTAGCGATCAATCCAATCGTTCCTACTCCGCAATACGCATCGATCACCCGATCACTTTCAGAAATCTGCGCCAAAGAGATCGCCTTTTTATACAACTTTTCTGTCTGCACAGGATTCACCTGATAAAATGACTTAGAAGAAATCCGAAAAATACATCCACATAATCTATCTTCAATATACCCCTTCCCATATAATATATGTTCCTTTTCTCCTAAAACCATGCTAGTCCCTCGCCCATTTATATTCTGCACAATCGTAGTAATTTCTGGGTGTACTTTTAACAACGCCTTCACAAAATTATTCTTAGAAGGAAAAACAGGAGAAGCTGTCACTAAAACAACCATAATCTCTCCTGTCGCAAAGCCTCTTCTGATTAAAATATGTCTTAACAACCCATATTCCGTATCCTCATCATAAGTTTTTATTTTAAATGATTTCAACATCCCTCGAATCGTCACAATAATTTCATCCGCTTTTTCATCTTCAATCATACAGCTATCCACAGGCACAACCATATGCGTTCCTGCTTTATACACCCCAGTGATCACATTCCCTTTTTTATCTCTATCCACCACAGCATGAACTTTATTTCGATAATGAAATGGATTCTCCATCCCCACAATAGGGTGAACTTCACAAAAACCTCCAATTAACTCTTCTAACCTTTTTTGCTTTTCTTTTAATTGTCTTTTATAACTATCCTGTTTATATTCACAGCCACCACATTCCCAAAACTTTTTACAAACACCTCCCTGCTTTCCCTTCTTATTAGAATCTCCCTCTATTTTTCCTGCTTTCTCTCTCATATACGTTTCCCTTCTTCTTTTATTATCCGTAAAATCTCTTTCCCACGGCATTCCCAAGTGTGTTCTCTTTTCGCCTTTTGATAACCCTTGTCCACCACTTCTCTTCTTGCATTTTCATCTTTTAAATACCTTCTCACTATCTCTGGCACTCTCTCTATCTCTTTCAAAGAATAAAAAATCATTTCCCCTTCCTTCATTTCCTCTCTCAAATAAATACTGCCATCACTCAAACACATCGCTTTATTTAACATAGAATTAAAAATTCTATCATGCGCACCATCTTTAAACCACGGCATCACATTAAGAGAAATCTTCGCCTTACTAATTCCCCTCAAACAAGCAGCAGAATCCACCTGCCCCTCTCTCAAAAGATTTTCCGGGTGTTCACATTCTAACCTCTCCCACCCTTTCCCCAAAATATGTACCTGCAATCCATTATCCACCAATGCCTTTACCACTTCTCCCCGAAAATAAAACCTCACATATAAATCTATAAAAATCATATTTTTCATACAAACACGCAAAATATCATCCTCTAACCGTCCCATCTCCTCACAGATATGCTCTTCCATCACCTCTTCCATAGTTCTTTCTGGACGAGCAATAAGCTCCTCTACCATCCCCCGATAAAATTCCCCATACTCCTCCCCATTACAAGTGAAATATTTATCAAAAGTCTGAGGTATCGTATAATTCCCAGTAAAAATAATCCCCTTCCCTCTATCCTCTACCTCATTCTCCCTTACCCCCAATTCCGTCCCAGCCAATACCAAAAAAGAAGAACTCTTTACATTTGGATAAAATCTCTCTAAATACTTCTTATGAAATCTATCAATACTGATTTGATGATAACGTTTTGGAATCTTCATCAAATAATCATGATAATAAAAAGGATGATCCACAACCAAATTAATACAAAACACCTCTCTGTCATCCCAAAAATTCCCACCATTCTCTGTCTGAAAACACTCCTCCCCTGCAATCCCCTGAAAATTAAAAGTGATCAAAACAGTATTCCCCTTCTCACAAAACCACATCAAAGAAAGAAAACTCTCCCTTTCCCTCAAAAAGTCAAAAAAGAACACCTCATATCCCTCTTTTTGAAAAAATTCTCCTATCCTTTTTGAAAAAAATTCCTGTGTTTCAATCCCCCCTGTGAACAAAACAATCCTTTCCATTCCCTTTTTCATTTCTCCTATCTTTTTAATATCAACTCCTATGCATATACCCTAACCACACTAGAAATCTCCTTCACCATAGACATTCCCCCTAATATCGTAATAGCATCCTGAAAACTTCCCTCTTGTACCACATCCGTAATCACCACTAATTCCGCAAAACTTCCATCTCCAGCCTTTTGCACCACCTGCGCAATACTCACTCCACTATTTCCTAACACATTCGCCACTCCTGCCAAAGCACCCGGCTTATCTTTCACCTGTAACCTCATAAAAAACTTACTGCTAGTTTCTTCTATCTTTTTCACTGGCAGTTCTTTATAACAGCTACATCCAATTCTTCCATTACAATGAAACTTCATATTTCTAGCGACATCTATAAAATCTCCAACGACTGCACTCGCCGTAGGCAGAGCACCTGCTCCCCTTCCCATAAACATCGCATCATCTAATGCATCCCCATGCACAAACACCGCATTAAACGAATCCGCCACATTTGCCAGAGGATGTTCTTTCGGCAATAACATCGGATGCACCTTTACCTCAATTCCTCCTTCTATATTCTTCGCAACCCCCAAAAGCTTTATTACCATGCCAAATTCCTTTGCATAAGCGATATCCTTTTCCGTAATTTTAGTAATCCCTTCGATATACACATCAAAAAAAGTGACTCTGGAATGAAACGCGATAGACGCCATAATCGCAATTTTTCGCCCTGCATCATATCCCTCTACATCTGCAGTAGGATCTGCCTCTGCATACCCAAGTTCCTTCGCTTTCTTAAGCGCCTCCTGATAGCCCATTCCTTCTTCACTCATCTTAGTCAAAATAAAATTCGTAGTTCCATTGACAATTCCCATAATTTCCGAAATATCATTTCCTGCCAAACACTGTTTCATAGGTCGAATAATAGGAATCCCGCCTGCCACAGCCGCTTCAAACATCAAATCACAACCATATTTTGCCGCAGTATCTAATAATTCCTTTCCATGTTCCGCCAGCAAATCCTTATTTGCTGTAACGACATGTTTCCCAGCACATAATGCTTCTAAAATATAACTTCTGGCTGGTTCTATTCCCCCCATTACTTCAATAATCACCTGAATCTCTTTATCTTCTATAATTTCATTCCAAGAATCTGTAAAAATTTCCTGTGCTATTCCTAACCTTTTTTTACTCTTATCGCGCACTAAGATTTTTTTAATTTCTACTTCAACCCCAACTTTATCCGGCATTTCCTCTTTTCTTCTCTCTAAAAGTTCAAAAACACCTCTCCCTACTGTACCAAATCCTAATAATGCTACCTTTATCGTCTGTAATTGTTCCATTTTTCCTCCATTCTGTGTAATCCACACTTATGACTATTTTATATTACCGTTCATTATAGCCAATTCAGCACTTAAAATCAATAATAAATATTTCCTTACATCTTACCAAAGAGGGGCGCTCCGGCAAGCACCTATTCCAACGAAGCCGCGCTCCCGCTCCGTTCCAGACGTAGCGGACACTAAATTCGCAGCCCCGCTCCTTGCGGAACTGCTCATTAAGTGCCAACGTCTTCCAAGGGGCTTCTTTCGGAATAGGTGCTTGCCTCCGCTAGTACATTGGCACTTTAAGCATACATATTTCTTTTTACATATTTTTAAGTTATGTGTTAAATATAGCAGTTCTAATTGAATCACTGTTGCTAAAGCTAGTAAATTTAAAACAACCTGAAATTTGCTTTCTAAGAGGTATCTCTTTTCCACTACTTTTACTCTATTTTTTTATACTCAAAATTATAAAATTAACTAAATTTTTTCACCTAAAATCGAGAGGGTTAATTCTGTAATATAAACCACAAATTATAACAGATACAACGGACTTCTTTCTGTGTAGAAAAGTCAAAAAAGTAACAAGAACTCGATGAAATACCCAGACAGACCCTTGGAAGACGTCGGCACTTAATGAGCAGTTTCGCAAGAAGCGAAACTGCGAATTTAGTGTCCGTTACGTCTGGAACGGAGCGAAAGCGCGTCTGGCAGGGTATTCATCGAGTTCGCGTGCCCCTTTCGCCAACACACCCCAAAAAACCAAAACAAATCCCCAGCCCCCATACAATAACTCCAACCCATGCGATAACATCTCCTAATACAAAATATATCGTCTTTTCTTCCTCTTTGTCTATCTCTCCTACCAGCCACATTTTTTCTAAAATAGGCGCTGTTTTCTCTACTATCCCATATTTAGAAATAAAAGAGCTGATCCCCGTATTACTCACTCTCATTACCGCTCTCTTTTGTTCCACTGCTCGTAAAATAGCCTGTGCATGGTGTTGTTTTAAAGCAGCACTTGACCCAAACCAAGAATCATTACTAATTAAAGCCAAAAATTCTGCTCCTCCTTTGACCGCATTTCTAGCAGTTTCAGAAAAGATGGATTCATAACAGATCATTCCTCCCACCACTCCCTCTGATGTATTGATCACCTCCACTTTTTCTCCCGGTTTAAAGACTAATTCCTTTTTCCAATCCTCCACCCAATCTGGCATTATTTTTTCCAGAAGCCAATCATAAGGCAGATATTCTCCAAATGGCACTAAAATCTGTTTTGTATAAATCTCTTTAAAAAGCCCTTTTTCCCCTATTGCGAACATCGCATTATACTGTTTTTCCCCTTTTTGATAAATACCTCCTATTAAAAACTCTGTCTGATATTTTTGACAAACCTGTGTTAAAAGTTCCACCTCCTTACTCTCTTCTTTTAATACAATAGGAACTGCTGTTTCTGGCCATAAAATCAGCTTTATATTTTCCTCGTTTTCCAACCCTTGTATACTGAGCGCGAGATAATCCTTAAAAATCTCTCCTGTTGTCATGTTCCATTTCTGCATCCCACTGTGATTTCCCTGTATCAATATCACTCCCCCAGCATCTGCCTCTTTTCT
The DNA here is from genome assembly GCA_947643285.1 of uncultured Eubacteriaceae bacterium. Lineage (GTDB taxonomy): Bacteria > Bacillota > Clostridia > Lachnospirales > Lachnospiraceae > MGBC136627. The sequence continues at coordinate 1,465 of CANRVK010000075.1, read as the reverse complement.
ATCAAAACTCTCCCCTACAAAAAGCCTGCTATATCCAAAAACGATATTTCCTATCACTAACATAACAGCCACCCATTTCCCAACTTCTAAATGTATTTTCTTTTTTTCCTCTCTCCTTTTTTGCAATTCCCATGCCAAAATTCCATTTATCAAAACAGTCAAAAAACTCACAAACAAGCTGCTTCCTATAGACGCAGATTGAATAAAAGCCTTCCAAGGAGTCACTGTTACAGCCAATCTCACCCACGGAAAAGAAATAATCGCTATCTTTTCCTGAAACCATTCTCCCAAACTATAAAGCAGTGCAACAAGAAAAATATCTATACTGCTTTTTGTACGGAGATAAGTAAATGGAAGAAATGCTATCAAAAAAAGTATTCCTAATAAAATGCTGATTAAAAAAATAGCGAGAAAAAGCAAAAAAACTCCTGCTCGCTGATCTGGCAGTGCTGGCAAAAGCGCATAAAGCCAAGAAACGCTGATCATATAATTTCCAAGAGTGAATCCAAAAATACATTTCTTCCATTTCTCTTCTCTAAAAAGCACTTCACAAAATGGAATCAGAGAAAAAAATACAATCCACCAAGCCTTATCCCAAGAAAAAGCGATCCCTGTCATCACTCCTGAAATCAAACTTCTTCCAAAATTCTTCCATTTGTTCTTCCCTATTTTATTATTTTTGTTTATACCATTCATCATATTATAAAATTACCAATTTCTTTTTCTTTATCCATTTACAGTATAAACCATTCTTTCTTCCCTATTCTTTTTTTACAATAATATCCTCATATTTTCCTTTACATGCCTTTTTATAATCTTCTGGTCTTAACTTCAACTGTACGCCCCACGCTCCCCCACTGACATACATATAGCTCAAATCCTCTGCGCTCTTTTCAATCACCGTTTGAAATTGTTTCTTCATTCCAACTGCTGTACATCCCCCTCGAATATATCCAGTGACCTTTTGTATCTCTTTTACTGGTATCATCTCAACAGCCTTTTCTCCCACTGATTTCGCAGCTTTCTTTAAATCCAACTCCTCTGCAATCGGTATCACAAATACAAAATATTCTTTCTTCCCTTTTGTAACTAATGTTTTATAAACCTCTTCATATGGAAGCTGTAATTGCTCAGCAATCGTAATTCCATCTATAAACTCTTTACATTCATAAAATATCGTCGTAAAAGGAATCTGTTCCCTTTCTAAAATCCTCATCGCATTTGTCTTAATTTCCTTCTTCATAAATAATCCTTTCGTTTTTTCATAACCCAAAACCACTACCTTTAAATCGTAAGTAGTTGATTTTCCTCCCAATATTTTAATTAAAATCCACCCTTTTTTTTATCCTATCATAGCCAAATTCACTCTTCAAAAATTAGAAAAGCCAGCAACCTAGCGAAGGCAAGGAAGTATTCCATAAGAAGCCCCTTGGAAGACGTTGGTACTTAATGAGCAAACCCGCAA
>CANRVK010000074.1 GCA_947643285.1 uncultured Eubacteriaceae bacterium | reverse complement strand
CGAATTTAGTACCGCTACGTCTGGAACGGAGCGGGAGCGCGGTTTCGTTGGAATAGTTCCTATCCTAATCGAAAACTCACCTTTAAAGCAGAACAGCATGGAAAGAAGCAAAATATTAGGAGGAATAGCATGTTTAAAGCATTTTTAATAAAATATGGAGAAATCGGGATTAAGGGGAGAAATCGTTATATCTTTGAAGATGCCCTGATGAAACAAATTCGGTTTTCTCTTCAATCTGTACAGGGAGAGTTTTTGGTTTCTAAGGAATCAGGGCGGATTTATGTAGAAACTATGGGGGAATATGATTATGATGAAACAATCTCTGCACTTCAAAAAGTATTTGGGATTGTTGGGATCAGTCCTGTAGTGCAGATAGAGGATAAAGGGTTTGAGGATTTAACAGAACAGATTATTCAATATATGAATGTTGTTTATCCAGATAAAAATAAGACATTTAAGGTTCATGCAAGAAGAGCGAGAAAAAATTACCCTAAGAGTTCTATGGAGTTAAATGCGGATTTAGGAGAGCAGATTTTGAAAGCTTTTCCAGAAATAAGAGTAGATGTGCATAATCCGCAAATTAATTTATATGTGGAAGTGCGGCAAAAAATAAATATTTATTCTGAGGTCATTTCTGGATGTGGTGGGATGCCGATAGGAACAAATGGAAAGGCGATGTTGTTGTTATCGGGAGGAATTGATAGTCCTGTAGCTGGTTGGATGATAGCGAAAAGAGGCGTTATCATAGAAGCGGTTTATTTTCATGCTCCACCTTATACTAGTGAAAGGGCAAAACAGAAGGTGGTGGATTTGGCAAAGATAGTAGCAGGGTATACAGGAGCGATTCGACTGCATGTAGTTAATTTTACACAGATACAATTATATATTTATGATAAATGTCCTCATGAAGAACTCACTATTATTATGAGGCGTTATATGATGAAAATAGCTCAGAGAATAGCAGAAGATAGGAATGCGATGGGATTAATTACAGGAGAGAGTATTGGACAAGTGGCGAGTCAAACGATTCAGAGTCTGTATTCTACAAATGAAGTGTGTACGATGCCAGTATTTCGTCCGCTGATTGGATTTGATAAGCAGGAGATTGTGGATATTGCTTATAAAATTGGCACTTATGAAACTTCTATACAGCCTTTTGAGGATTGTTGTACGATATTTGTTGCAAAACATCCTGTTACAAAACCGAATTTGCAAGTGATAAAACGTTCGGAGGAGAAGCTGAAAGAAGAGATAGAACAGATGATAGAAACAGCGATTGACACAAAAGAAGTGATTATCTGTGAACCAGATGGTATGGAGTAGGAGGATTTTTTCTATTATTTGTTGTGTGATGTGTCGTGGTAGTAACTAATTTCTCTATGCGTTACTGTGTAATCGGGTAGGGAAGGTTACTTCTTCTACTTGCGCGACCTGTGCGTTTTAGTGGCATATTCATCTGCGCGGGGTGTGTGCAGCAAAGCTGCTAATTTCCTTACGCACTCTGTGCATAAAAAAGAGGATACCTGTTATCCGGTATCCTCTTTTTTATGAAATGTGTTGTAAAAAACTATACTAAATAAGGTTTTAATACATCTAAAATTTCGCTTGAGTCCCCTTCAGCATGAATATTTAAGTCAATTGGTTTTGACAGATCAAGGCTGAAAATACCCATGATAGACTTTGCGTCGATCACATAACGACCAGAAACAAGGTCAAAATCAACATCAAATTTGGTAATCTCATTTACAAAAGATTTTACCTTATCGATAGAATTTAAAGAAATTTTTACTGTTTTCATTTTGTAAAGCCCTCCTTCAGAGTAGTTAATATCAATATAAGATATGTATCTCTTATGCTTCTATAGTAATGGTAAAAAAGATAAAAGTCAATATACAAAGTTAATAAAATTTCGGAATAAAAGAGAAAAGAAATAAAGAAAAACGAAAAAGATACGGAATAAAAAAGGAAAGGAAAGATAAAATTGCATAAAAAAAGTGGAGAACTCTTTGGATATGGAGGTAAATTATGGAAAAACAAAGAGCAGCATTACACAATTTAGGCTGTAAAGTGAACGCTTATGAAACAGAGGCGATGCAACAAGAGTTAGAACAATTAGGCTATGAAATCGTCCCATTTTCGGAAAAAGCAGATGTCTATATTATTAATACTTGTACAGTGACGAATATAGCGGACAGAAAATCCAGACAGATGCTTCATAGAGCAAAAAAGCAGAATCCAGATGCGATTGTGGTGGCAGCAGGATGCTATGTGCAGAAGGAAGGAGAATTAAGTGAAACAGATGAAGCGATAGATATTCTGATTGGAAATAATCGGAAAAAGGATTTGGGAAGGATATTAGAGGAGTATCAAAGAGAAAATATAGAACATAAAAAAGCGATTTTAAATATAAATCAAACAAAAGAATATGAGGATATTTCGATTGACAGAGCGCAGAATCATACAAGAGCTTATATGAAAATTCAAGATGGGTGTAATCAGTTTTGTACTTATTGTATTATTCCTTATGTCAGGGGAAGGGTGAGGAGCAGAAAATTAGAGGCGGTGAGAGAAGAAGCAGAAAAGCTCGCAAAAAATGGATTTCGTGAAATTGTATTGACGGGGATTCATTTAAGTTCTTATGGAGTGGATATCGATTCTAGCTTGTTAGAGGCGATTGAGGTGATACATGAGGTTTCTGGGATTGAAAGGATTCGGTTAGGGTCTTTAGAACCGAATATTATCACAGAAGAGTTTGTAAAAACAATAAAAAGTTTACAAAAAGTATGTCCTCATTTTCATCTGTCCTTACAGAGTGGGTGTGACACGGTGTTACAGAGAATGAATAGAAGATATACCGCAGGGGAATACTATGAGAAATGTGAATTATTGAGAAGATATTTTGAAGATCCTGCGATTACTACAGATGTAATTGTTGGATTTCCAAAAGAAACAGAGGAAGAGTTTGCGGTTACTCAGAAATTCTTACAGAAAGTAGGATTTTTTGAGATGCATATCTTTAAATATTCTAAGAGAGCGAATACAAAGGCGGCTGTTATGCCGGGACAGATAATAGAAAAAGTTAAGGCAGATAGAAGTGATGAGCTGATTCATTTAGAAAAAGAAATGTCTTACGCTTTTCGGAAAAGAAGAATAGGAAAAATGAAAAAAGTTTTGATAGAGGAAAATATTTCTATAGGAGGAGAAAATTATCAGATCGGTCATACAGAGGAATATTTGAAGGTTGCGATAAAAACATCAAAAGATCTGGTCAATCAGATAGTAAAAGTGCGGATAGAGAAAATTTTAGAGGAGGATATTCTGCTGGGAGAAAGAATAGATTGATATGAAAATTTAGGAACATGTGATAAACTACTTGCCGAATGGAAAAATTTATATTAAAATAGAGGTTAGCAGAATGAAACGGGAAAAGCAGTCGAACGAAAGAAAGAAAAAGAATAGTGACTCAGGAAGTGAAATCATGCAAAATTTAAATAATACACAATATTTTAAAATTGTGCCAGAACAAGAGTTAAAAACAGAAGAAGTTCTTGCGTTGGTATACGAAGCACTTACCGAAAAAGGATATGACCCTGTCAGTCAGATTGTAGGCTATATTATGTCTGGTGATCCTACTTATATTACCAGCCATAAGAACGCGCGCAGTTTGATCATGAAAGTAGAGCGTGACGAATTAGTAGAGGAGGTTCTTCAATATTATATCAGTCATAAGATAGAGGGTTAAGAGAATTAGTGTGGGAATGTTACAAATTAGAAGTGCTGATCGGAAGATGAAATTTGATTGGCATGTCTGAGAAGAATATCCCAAAATGGAGGAATGATATGAGGGTTATGGGGCTGGATTATGGCTCAAAGACGGTAGGAGTTGCTGTGAGTGATTCTCTGCTTCTCACGGCACAAGGAGTGGAGATTGTGCGCCGCGAGAAAGAAGATAAACTCAGGCAGACGTTAGCGCGTTTAGAAGAAATTATAAAAGAATATGAAATAGAAAAAATTGTTTTAGGTTATCCAAAAAACATGAATAATACAGAAGGAATACGGTGTGAAAAGACAAAAGCGTTTGCGCAGATGCTAGAGCGCAGGACAGAGCTTCCTGTTATACTTTGGGACGAACGGTTGACTACAGTAGAAGCGGATAGGACTATGAAGGAAGGCGGCATACGTAGAGAGAATCGGAAGCAGTATGTAGATAAATTAGCTGCTGTATTTATTCTGCAGGGATATTTGGATTCTATTTTTCATGCGAAAGAATAGGAAAAGAAAGATTTAAGGAGAAGAAATTGGAGAAACTAATATTTACTACACCAGATACACAAGAAGAAGTAGAATTTTATATTATAGAACAAACCAGAATCAATGGAATAAATTATCTATTAGTGACAGAAAGTGATGAGGAAGAAACAGAAGCATATATTTTGAAAGATACTTCTAAAACAGAGGAAAGCGATTCTATTTATGAGATGGTAGAGGATGATGAAGAATTAGAGGCGATATCAAAAGTTTTTTCTGAGCTTTTAGAAGATATTTTTTTAGAATGTTGTCTATAATTTTAACCTCATCAAGGAAGTCCCCCGCTTCTAAGCCGCCAAGGCAAAAGCGGGGGGGGGAACTTCCTTGTTTCCGTGGGAGTGCAGACTCCCACGGAAAAGCTGCGATAGCAGCTATGAGGTTATGAGCAAGTAGCGAAGCGGATTGCGAATATCCGATTTGACTCGGTAGAAAATATGAGAGGTTCTAGTTAGCACTTACTGCGAAAATAAATCCATTCATTTTTAGGATAGATTGTTAGACTTTTGATGGATTGTTGAAAACAGAAGAGATTACAATAAAGTAAAGACAGAATTTCCAGAAATTGGGCTTGCAACTGTCTATCAGACATTGCAAGTTTTTTTTACCATACATTGGATCGGGAAGTGCTTGTTAGAATCAAGAGGATTAGATAAGAGCGATATGACATATTCCATTGTTTTAGAAGCAGAGAGTTTCTTGTTGGGATAAGTGAAAGGATAAAAAAGAGAAGAAAAGAATGAATTTACATAAAAAATCATATGGAGGTGTAATTTTTGAAAAATGAGAATAATTCTAGAGTAAAAATCATTCCTTTAGGAGGGCTAGAACAAATAGGAATGAACATGACCGCGATTGAGTTTGAAGAGAGTATCATTGTAATAGATTGTGGACTCGCCTTTCCGGGAGATGATATGTTAGGAATCGATCTAGTGATTCCAGATGTCACTTATTTAAAGGAAAATATGAGTAAAGTAAAGGGCTTTATCATCACTCATGGTCATGAAGATCATATCGGAGCATTGCCTTATATTTTAAAAGAAGTCAATATTCCGATTTATGGGACAAAATTGACGATTGCTTTAATTGAACATAAATTAAAAGAGAGCAATATGATGAAGAACACAAAGAGAAAAGTGGTTAAATATGGGCAGCAAATTAATCTGGGATGTTTTCGGATCGAGTTTATTCGTACAAACCATAGCATTGCCGATGCTGCTTCCCTCGCCATTTATTCTCCCGCAGGAATTTTAGTGCATACAGGAGATTTCAAAGTGGATTATACGCCAGTTTTTGGCGATATGATTGACTTACAGCGTTTTGGAGAGATCGGAAAGAAAGGAGTGTTAGCACTTATGTGTGACAGCACAAATGCGCTTCGCCCCGGATTTACGATGTCAGAGCGGACAGTAGGGAAAACTTTTGATAATATCTTCGCAGAGCATAAAACCAGCAGAATTATTGTAGCTACTTTTGCTTCTAATGTAGACCGTGTGCAGCAGATTATCAATTCAGCTTATAAGTATGGAAGAAAGGTCATCATTGAAGGCAGAAGTATGGTAAATGTGATTGGAACAGCGAGTGAGTTAGGCTATATTAAGATACCAGAGAATACATTAATTGATATTGAAAATATGAAAAACTATACCGATGAGCAGATCGTCATGATTACAACAGGAAGTCAGGGAGAATCCATGGCCGCACTTTCTCGTATGGCTTCTTCTATTCATAAAAAGGTGACGATTAAACCAGCAGATACTATTATTTTAAGTTCAACTCCGATTCCCGGAAATGAAAAAGCAGTTTCTCGTATTATCAATGAACTTTCTATGAAAGGAGCAGAAGTGATTTTTCAAGATACTCATGTATCTGGTCATGCTTGCCAAGAGGAAATTAAATTAATTTACTCTCTTGTAAGACCCAAATATGCTGTCCCTATTCATGGTGAATTTCGACATAGAAAGGCACAGGCAGAATTAGCGAGAAACTTAGGAATTCCAAAAGAGAATACCATTATCATGAATTCTGGAGATGTATTAGAATTAGGAAATGATAGCTGTGAAATTACAGGACATGTACAAAACGGCGGTATTTTAGTAGATGGTTTAGGCGTTGGAGATGTGGGAAATATTGTATTGAGAGATAGACAGAATTTGTCTGAAAATGGAATTATCATTGTAGTACTCACCTTAGAAAAATATAGTAATCAGCTACTAGCAGGACCAGATATTGTTTCTAGAGGATTTGTCTATGTAAGAGAATCCGAAGATTTAATGGACGAAGCGAAAACGATTGTTTCTGATGCAGTGGAGGAATGTTTAAAAAGAAATGTATCAGATTGGGGAAAGATTAAAAATGTGATAAAAGAGAGTTTGAGTGATTATCTTTGGAAGCGGATGAAAAGAGATCCTATTATATTGCCGATTATTATGGAAGTATAAGAAAATATAGAGATAGGAAAGGAAACAGGTGCAAAAAACATTTTCTTTAGGTGGAAGAAGTATCAGACACCTTTTGACAGTTGACAGAGAGATAAAAGACGAGATTTTTGAACTAGAAAATTTTGTGCTAACAAGATTTCCTCTTAAAAAAAAGCTATGAGAAATGATAGCATGATGGAGGTAAGAATGACTTCTGAAATACAAGCAAAAGCAAAAGAACTGGCGGAATTGATATTAAATAGTGAAGAATACCAAAATTATATAAAGAGTAAAGAAGTTTTAAAAGCAGATAAGGAACTCTATAATAAAGTGAATGAATTGCGAAGAAGGAATTATTTTTTACAGGTAGAGGAAGATGAAAACAGTATCTATGATGAAATGTGCAAAATGCAAAATGAATTCGCGACGATTCGGCAGGACAACCGTGTGGATAAATTTCTGAGAGATGAGGTTTCCCTCTGTAGAATGATACAACAGATCAATAAAATAGTAACAAAGGAAATAGATTTTGAGTTAGATTTTTTCTGACAGCAAATAGCGAGAGGATAAAAAAATGGTAAGAAAAGCAGCAGGTATGATTATATCCATAACAGTGCAGATTATCATCTGTGTATTAGTAGTGATTTTGATTTATAATGGAGCAGTGAAGGGATTTGAATTTGGGATTTCTATATTTTCCTCTGTTGCCATGACAGAAGCACCGGGACAGGATATGATTGTAATTATAGAAGAAGGAGCTTCTGCATGGGATGTGGGAAACCTTTTAGAGAAAAAGGGATTAATACAAGATGAAAAAGTGTTTTTTGTCCAAGCACTTCTCTATAAAGCAAATCTCCAAGCAGGCACATATACCCTAAATACTTCTATGACACCCGAAAAAATTTTAGAGATTTTAATAGAAGAACCAGAAACAAGTGGGGAATAAATATGGTAAACAGCGAGAGAATGACTACTTTTATGAATTCTTTCCATTGCGGAAATGGCGAATTTTTAGACAAGCTGCGTAAGCAGGCTATTTTAGATAATGTTCCAATTATAAGACAAGAAACAGAAAATTTGTTAAAAGTATTGCTTCGACTTTGTGAGCCGAAGCATATTTTAGAAGTGGGGACAGCAGTAGGCTATTCTGCTCTTCTTATGTGTGATTCGATGCCAAAAGATGCTCATATTACTACAATAGAAAAATATGAAAAAAGAATACCTATTGCAAAAGAAAATTTTGAAAAAGCTGGAAAAAAAGAAAAAATCACTCTGTTAGAGGGAGATGCAAAAGAGATATTATCAAAACTCACAGGAGAATTTGAATTTGTATTCATGGACGCTGCAAAAGCACAATATCTTTTTTATCTTCCTGAAATCACACGTTTAGTGCCAATAGGTGGGATCTTAGTTTCAGATAATGTATTACAAGATGGAGAAGTGATAGAATCCAGATATCTGGTAGAGAGAAGAAACCGGACAATACATGCTAGAATGAGAGAATATTTATACGAACTCACCCATACAAGAGAATGGGAAACGTCTATTATTCCTATCGGGGACGGAATGACAATAAGTGTGAGATGTTAGTGGGGTGCGACAGGTTTCATAGTGAACTGGGGGAAAAGCTGGAGATAATATCAAAAATTTACCTATCAGTATGAAAAAGTAGAAAGGGACAAAAAAGAATGCAAAAAAGACCAGAATTATTAGTACCAGCGAGCAGTTTAGAAGTTTTAAAAGTAGCAGTATCCTATGGCGCAGATGCGGTTTATATTGGAGGAGAAGCATTTGGTCTTAGAGCAAATGCGAAAAATTTTTCTTTAAAAGAGATGGAAGAGGGCATTGATTTTGCACATAAACATGGAGTGAAAGTGTATGTGACAGCGAATATTCTAGCTCATAATCAGGATTTAGATGGGGTGAGGGAATATTTTGAAGAATTGAAAAAAGTGAAACCAGATGCGCTTATTATTTCTGATCCGGGAATCTTTTCTATCGCTAAGGAAATTCTTCCAGATATGGAGCTGCATATCAGCACACAGGCAAATAATACGAATTATGCGACATATCAGTTTTGGTATCAGCAAGGAGCAAAACGTGTGGTTTGCGCCAGAGAACTTTCTTTAGAAGAAATAAAACAGATAAGAGAACATATAGAAGAAGAAATGGAAATAGAAGCTTTTATTCATGGCGCGATGTGTATCTCTTATTCTGGGCGGTGTCTTTTGAGCAGCTTTTTGGCAGGCAGAGATGCGAACCAAGGTGCATGTACACATCCATGCCGCTGGAAGTATGCTCTTGTGGAAGAAAGCCGTCCCGGACAATATATGCCAGTCTTTGAAAACGAAAGGGGCACTTATATTTTTAACTCTAAGGATTTATGTATGATAGAACATATTCCAGAGTTGTTAAAAGCAGGGATTGATAGTTTTAAAATAGAAGGGAGAATGAAAACAGCGCTTTATGTTGCTACTGTTGCAAGAACATACCGTTTGGCGATAGATGATTGCTTAAAAGGGGAAGAATATTATAAAAGCCGTCTGCCCTTTTATCGGGAAGAGATAGCAAAGTGTACGTACCGTTTATTCACGACAGGGTTTTTCTTTGGAAAACCAAATGAAGAAACACAGATTTATGATAATAATACTTATATAAAAGAATATACTTATTTAGGAATGATAGGGGAAAGAGATCCTAGAGGATTTTATAAGATAGAACAGAAAAATAAATTCTGTGTGGGAGAAGAAATAGAAGTGATGAAAAAAGATGGAAGAAATCTTTTGGTTACGGTGAAAGGGATTTTTGATGAAGAAGGAAATTCCATGGATAGCGCTCCTCATCCGAAGCAGATTTTGTATGTTGAGCTGGGGGAAGATTTAGAGGAATTCGATATTTTAAGGAGAAAAGAGTAGAGGGGGGCGTTTCCGCTCGGGGAAGGACATATTCCAACGAAGCCGCGCTTTCGCTCCGTTCCAGACGTAGCGGGCACTAAATTCGCAAATCCCGCTTCTTGCGGGTTTGCTTATTAAGTGCCGACGTCTTCCAAGGGGCTTCTTTTGGAATATGTCCTTCCCCGAGCTGCTTTATTGGCTTTTCTGGAAACGTGATATATTTAGTATTTATGATTCAGGTTTTTATTTTAGGAATCTGCCAATTTAGTTTTATATGGAAAAGGGATAGAGGGGTGTTTGAAATTGTAAGATGAGAGGGAAAAAAAGGGAGATAAGCACTTTTTATGAGTCTGTGCATAAACTATTATAAACACTCATAGAGGTGCTTTTTTTTGAAAACTTTTCTTAATCCTCTGACGCCAGAAGAAGAACGGTATTATCTGGAGAGATTCAGAGATGGCGACCAAGAAGCAAAAGGAATTTTAATAGAGCGAAATATGCGTTTAGTGGCGCATTTAGTGAAAAAATATTATAATGGGGACAGAGAGATGGAAGACTTGATTTCTGTCGGAACGATAGGCTTAATTAAAGCGGTCAATACCTTTGATATAGAGAAAAATAATCGGCTTGCTGCTTATGCATCAAAGTGTGTGGAAAATGAGCTGCTGATGCTTTTTCGGAGTGAAAAAAAAAGAGGAAAGGAAACCTCTATTTATGAGCCATTAGGGACAGATTCCGAAGGAAATTCTATAAGGTTGTTAGATGTGATAGAGTGTGAGGAAGAAGATGCTTTAGAGCGGATCGATAGGAAAGAGAAGACAGAAAAACTTTATGAATTAGTGAATACGATATTAAATGAAAGGGAAAAGGAAATTATATGCCTTCGCTATGGGCTGTATAGAAATGGAGAAGTTACGCAAAGGCAGATAGCAGAGCAACTGGGGATTTCACGCAGTTATGTTTCTAGAATAGAAAAGAAAGCTTTAAAAAAGTTAAAGAAAGAGTTTGATAATCGAAATATTCATTTTCATGGGTAAAAGTTAAAGGATGTCTAAAATGAAAGGGATATTTGAGAAAAAAGTTTATTTAAAAATAATAAATGCTGTCTTGCTTTGGAAATCAGCTTATTATGATAAGCTAGTTCACAAAATAAGACAGCGTTTGTTTGATATGGAAATTATATCATAGTTTCATCATAACAAGCCCTGCTTCCTCCAATAAATTTTGGTCTTGTGCGGGCAGCAGAAACATGCGCATAGCCGAGTGTTTTGGTTGTAAGTCTTACAGGAACAGCGACTGGTTTTAAATGCATACCAATAAAAGTATCGCCGATATCAATACCAGCGTGTGCTTGTATGTGTTCTACAGCAACTGGTTTTTGAAAAGAAGAATAAGCAGCAGTGGCAAAAGAACCTCCTGCTTTGGGCTGAGGGATTACATTGACAGGTTCTAAATGATAAAGAGAAGCAGCTTTTTCTTCTAAAATAATCGCTCTATTCAAATGTTCACAGCATTGAGCAGCTAAAAAAATATCAAATTTTTGGGTAATTTTCAGCGCTCCTCTTATCATGGCTTCACCGGCTTCTTTACTGGAATATGTGCCTATCTGATGTCCTAAAACTTCACTGGTGGAACAACCTATTACTAAAATATCCCCACAGTTACATGAAATGCTAGAAAAAAATTCCTCTAAAAGAGAAACCATCTGTTCTTCTAATTCGTCTAATGTATTCATAAATAAATTCCTTTCTTGTTACTTATAATAAAATAAACTTTTATGCAAATAATGTTATTTTGGTTTGAAATTTAATAATTTAGTAATAGTCTATTCATAAAATATTAACTCATGCGTTTGTCGTGGGTGTAGAGGTTCAGTTTTATAAAGTACTAATTAACCTGTTGTGCTAGTTCACACGAAATTTCAAATTTATAAGAAAATTTTTTTTGAATTTTATTAGTATGCCAGTAAAAAAATATTATATAAATATTTTACAATTCATAATAATAACAGGCATCTTGCTTTATAAACTAGCCTATGTTACAAACTAGCGGAGGGAAGACCCTATTCCAAAAGAAGCCCCTTGGAAGACGTTGGTACTTAATGAGCAGTTTCGCAAG
>CANRVK010000073.1 GCA_947643285.1 uncultured Eubacteriaceae bacterium | reverse complement strand
GAACAATTACCCCTTCTATTTTCTCAATAGAAATTGTTCCAGTAATTTTTACTCCATTCGAGCTGGTAAAAGTTTTCCCTTTAAGCACATGATTAGTAGCTGCATCTCCTAAATTACTGGCAGGGATATTGACCCAACCATTCCTTCCATAATATCCCTCTGGAATACGAAAATTAAATCGTTTTGTACCTGCCGTGTCGGGACAAAGAAGTGTCGTAGGAGCTTGCCTCGTAGGATCGGAAGGCGTGCTTGTACTCACCCCCGGAACTGTACCATTTGTATTTACTCCTGAATTATCGGGCATCGTTCCTGTGATTTTTAATCCGTTAGAACTGGTAAAGGTCTGATTTTTTAAAACCTTATCTGCGGATGCAGAACCAAAAGATGTCATTCCTATCATTAATTCTGGATAACCAGAAGATGCGTTTGTTATGTGTGCGCCATATGACATACGACAATATAAAGTCCCCTGACTTTCAACCATAGATTTTAAAGAATCAAACGCGGAAATGTTTGGCATTGTACCAGTTCGTTTCACCCCATCTGCATTAGAAAAGACAACTCCATCTAACACTTGCCATTCTGCTGCATTTCCCCAGCCCAGCGCAATTAAATCTATATTATCCGCCATTTGTTGATACGTTGCTGTTGCCGCTGTTTCTACTCTTTTACGAGTGATAGCAGCGGCAACCAATGTTTTGCCATCACTCACAGATTTTTTTACTATAATCATTTCATTATTTATTGCTTGTATATCTTTGTTATGTTCACTTGTAATAAGTAATATATCATTTTGATGTGTTTGTGTTATTGTCTGTATATCTTGTTCCTGTTTTTCTGAAAGAGTTTGCATCTCCTCTTGATGTCTTGTTTTTATTTCTTCTATTTTTTCATTTGTCTGTTGCCTTAGAGCAGCTACCTTTTCTTTTATATCGGAAATAGCCTCTATTACTTTTTCTTGTATCTCTTTTAAACATTTATAGGTCAAATTAAAAAACCAATTAAAATATGCTGCTGGAGGTTTATACCCTGCTTTAAATCCTTCTTCTCTTAATTGTGTGGGTGGTTCAATATCTTCTTTCTCCCATGTGGGAGGGATTACATCAAATTCTATTTCTTTTATTTCATTATCATCCATACCTATCACCTATCCTTCATCTTCTCCTACTATCAATCCCAAATATCCTCCTATCGTTTGTTCTATATCAGCAAATCCTTTTTCTTCGTCATAATCAATATAAAATTCTCCAAACTCGAATGTTCCTTCTATCTCATGCGATTGAAGAGCTACTCCGATAGGAAGTAAACTTTCTATTGTTTTCATGGCTTGTTTACTTGTAAAACCTGAGTTTCGTAATCCTTGCAAGGGGAATTTTTTCAGCACAACGGTACAAGATGGAGCATCTTCATCTTCTAACATAAATTCCTCCTGAGATATAGAAAACATCCAAGAAATCATATCTGTTACGGTTTGATAATTTCCTTGCGCTCTATATTTTGCCAATTTTAAAAAAAGTAAATACCTATATTGCTTGTCATCACAAGGTCCTCTTGCTTGATCTAACATTTCTCCATATAAAATATCTAATGTTCTTCCATATGCTAAATCCATATCCATAGATTCATAAACACTTTGAATATCTTTTTTTAATTCCTCTATATCGAAATGATTTAATTCTAATAATTTATAATTATTAGACTGGATATCTTTTGCATAACAATCTGGAAGTTTTAAGCTGTTATTCATTTTCTAACACCTCTATTTCGATATGTTCAAAAGAAGTTCTTATCACTTCATAGGGATTAGCGGAAATACTTTCTGAATGATAACTTTCTCCATCTAATGAAATAGAAAGTGACATAACATTTACCACTCCTGCAATTTCATGGATATAACCATATAAAACAGAAATATATAAGGTACTGCCTGTTGATAAAGTATTTATCTGTTCTAATACATTGTTTTTAATTTGTTCTGCTCCATTTGCTTCAAAATAATCGTTTACTAATACTTTTATTTTGACATACAAATCTTTTCTGATCGCTCTGGAAAATTTCGACTTGTGAGCACGCCCTTGTTTGTCATAAGCATCTATTTCTATATTCCCGATTTGTGTCACCCCTAATGGGCGATTATCAAAAATTGCTTGTGCAATGAAACTATCTTGTGTTTCAGGGGCTAATACAAAACATTCATAGCTATGTGGTGGCAAACCATCTTTTTCTTCCTTTTCACGATTCTCTTTTATATAAACACCACTTACAAAAGGTACACGCGAAATTGCACCTGACAACGCATTAAACGTGCTACTTCCTGCTCCTTGCATAGCTTTCTTAAATCTTACTCTTAATGCTGTATCACTTTCTTTTTCTGTTCCTTCTTGTACAATTGCAAGATGTTTTATATTTGTAATAGCTGCATCTGATTTTTCAAGTTCTGTAATTTTTCCAACTGGTACATTTCCAACGATCCCCGTTTGTGTACAATTCACATAAACTTCTACTGTTCCATCTTCATTAATTTGATAATAATTATCTATATAAAAACTAACATCATCTCCTTTTACTAAAGTCCCTGCTGGTATCATTTTTCCTGATTCGCCTGTTATTAATAATTTATGTCGTGCGTAATTTGCAGGATTTCTAGTAATTCCTGCAAATGGCAACAGCCTATCCAAACTTTGTCCTCTTGCGCTGTTCGGAGTGCGAGAATAGTAAATATCTTCTAACAATTCATAACATTCTGCCAGATCTTCCGCTTCCATTCGTATATATTTGCCAAATACAGATTGTTCTGAAGTATCTATTTCTTCTCCAAATAATTTCTTTGCACGATCTATTTTTTTATCTAATATCTTCTGATAAGTAGGTCTTTCTATGCCTTGTTCTGTTAATAGCAACCTTTACACCTTCTTTTTTAAATTTTTAGTTGTGCAGATAATTCTTGATCACTTTTTATCACTTTAAAATCAATTTGTAATATTCTTTTCTCTAAAATTTTAAACGTACACTCTTTTAATTCTAATTCTGTATCAATCTGCTTTAATGCAATTCTGATATAATCTTTTATCAAGTCATAATTCGGATTTTTCTTTAAAACCTCATATCTATTTAACCCCTCCTCTTGATTTAAATACCATTCTCCTTTGTTTGTATTTAATATTTGCTTTATTTTTTGCAATAATAAATTTTCTTCCGATATAAAAGCAATGTCATATTTCTCTATTACAATGTCACCGTTTTTATCTAATTTAAAATCTTTCAATCTTATCGCTTCCTTTTATAAAATTCCTATGATTATTGCATCCGATAATTCATGATGTCCTGTTGGTGGTATAGAAAAATTCCCCCTTCTTGCTTCTGTTATATCTCTTTCTGCACATAAACAATATACAATGTCATCTTTTTCTACACCTACTACTTCCCAAATTTCTACTTCGTGCCTATGACTTTCTTCTTGTATCTCTTCCCTACTGGTATTTATTTTTTTTATTCTAAACTTTTTGGCATTTTGCAAAATAGGAACATGTTGTAATACGGCTTGCTTTTTGGCTTGTCTTCCAACTGCCTTTATCATATTGAAGGGCTGTATGGTAGCAGTATTTTCTGATACTTGAATTACTTTTGCACAAAACGCCGTATGAGTATTTAATAATGCCTCTTCTATCATTTCTCGAAACATACTTCCTTCCATCCTTCTATCCTTTCTGTTCGATTGCTTTTACTTTTGTTAAAAAATTTTCTCCATCATAACTATGTACCCCTTCTTTTACTCGATATATGCCAGATACCTTTCTTGCTTTTATCTTTAAAATACTAGCTGTTGTTACCCTATGTTGTAATAACATCGTAATTTCATATCCTTTCACTACATCTATATAATCCTCAGCCGTTTGTTCTTCTTCAAACTCTGATAGTTCTAATAGTCCTGTATCACTAGAAAGCTGAAATTCTAAATTATCTCCTTCTAAAAGAGAGCGAACATAAATTTGAGATTTACAAATGTAAGCAGACACTCCACATATTTGTGCCATTTTTCTTATTGCTTCCATTAATCCTCCACTTATAGTAGTGCCATCTTTATAAGTATAATCTCTTTTTATATTAAAAGCTCCCATAGGTAAACCGACTTTATGAATTAAGTCTTTTAAGATATGGCTCGCTTTTGTATTACTTGCATAGGTAATACTTTCTACTTCTCTTTCTGATAAATTCATACTGTCTAAAGCATATATTTCTGTAATTTTATCTTGACCAGAAGAATACGTTTTTACTTTTGAGATAAAACCAGCAAAAATAATTCCTGTATCTTCCTGATATCCTGCTTCCACTGTGATAGAGTGATCTTTTTTGATATTTTGTATCGTATTATCTGATAAATTATAGATTAAAATTTGAGCTTCGTTCGCTTCTGTATCATCATCAAAAGGAATGTCAAATTCACAATCTAGCTCAGAATTTTTTATTGTAATTCCTTCTGTTTTAATGATAACGGTATGCCCATATACTTCACCTTGTTGGTATACTTTTTGTTCTAGTGATAAACTTTCTTCTATTTGCTGAAAGGATTTTAGTAAATGTGAACCATAATCTTTTGACTCATTTTTTAAGTAGAAACTCATGTAATAACCCCCTTATTGTCAATCGTTAAAAATACGGTCTTCATAAAGTTATCGTAAGTCACTTCTGTTTCCATTCCTGATTCATCAAAAGCTACTATAGATAAGATAGGAAATATACCTGCTTCATAAACATCTTGAAACAAAGGCACTCCATAGATGATAGGTTCGTTTTTACATAATAATGTTCCATTCCTTTTTAAACTGACAGTAAAAAGATCTGCTTTTTTATTATAGTCAAATTCGAGATTAAACTTTTCCATGCCAAAAGAAATATCAAAACTATAAGGTATCATCTCTTTTTTTATCTTTATCCTATCTCTCATACAAACTGTCCTCCCTATGGTATGATTAAAACTTGTCCCGGATAAATTAAATTAGGATTTTTTATTTGTTCTTTATTTGCTTCTAATATTTTGGTAAATTCTGCTCCATTCCCATAATAAGATTTTGCAATATTCCATAGACAATCCCCTGTCTTTACGGTATAGTTTCTTGTTTCTTCTCCGTTTTTTTCTATTTGCTGTAATCCCGCATTAACACTATTTTTAGAGTAAGAGCTTTTTGCAATACGTATTTCTTTTAATTCCATAGAAAAAGAACATCCTCCGCTTATGGTATTTGGATGTTCTGTACTAAAATTTGTTATAATAGCATTAGATAATATGGTTTTTCCAACGTATTTTATTAAATTCCCCTTTTGATGGATATTTTGCAGAGTAGTTAAATCTGTTTTATAATTTTCTCCCACAATTTCGCCGGATAAAGATAATGTAATGGGAGATTGTTTCACATTATCAGTAAGATCTAGTCCCTCTTCTAAGTGATGTTCACTAACAGAAACACCCCTTTTCACGCTTTCACTTTCTACAAATATATAAATATCATTGATTAATGCCATCCATTATACCTCCTGTATTCTTGGATTTCTTCTTGCAAAACTTTCATTTGCTTCTTTTATTCCTTCTCTTATCCAGCGCTTTACTTTTCTTTCATTACTATCTGTTGCACTTGCTCCATTCAAGGTTAAATGAAAATTGGAATTATAATGATTCACTTGATTCATATTACGACTATTGGAAATCGTTGTACTTTCTGGTGTATAAGTAGCATGGGTCGGTGTGATTGTTGTTGCCACCTCAACGCTCATATCTCTCGCTGCTAACAATGCCTTATTTTGCATATTTCTAATACCTTTCTCAAATCCCAATACGGTAAATTCCCCACTTTGTTCTGTTACTTTAGAAGGGCTGTGAATATCTAAGGCTTGATTAATGGTATTAGAAACGCTGTTCGCTAAGTTTTGAGCCGTTTGAGTAATTGTATTTGCCATACTCAACATTCCTTGATTTAGACCATTCGCAATATTTTTTCCTGTTTCATATAAGTTTATATGGTTAAATATATTGGTAATCTCATTAGAAAAGGCTCTTGTTTCTTCTTTCATTTTCTCATAACGGGTATTCAGGTTATCTTGCATATCATCTAATTGCACATTCATGTTGTTTGTAGATTGTAAAAATGTATCTTGAAATGTATTAGGAATAGAACTTAAAGAGCTTTCTGTTGTATTTACGATATTTTCTAAGTCATTTGTATAGTCATGAAATTGGAAAACATCAGAATTTAAGCTGACTGTTCCTAGTCTAGTTACTGATGTCATAAGTTCATCACTTATGGTATCGGTAGCAGTAATAACATTTCCTGCTCCTGTTGTTATGCCTAATCCTAAATTATATACCGCTTCTTCTCCTATCCCTTTTGTATCTTTTAAATTAGAAAAACTAGATAATGTTTCACCACTAAGTTGGTTGGCAGCGGTAGTAACTTTATTTGTATTATTTTCTATATCAGATAAGACCTGACTGGTATAGTCTGGTATCTGTACTATATAATCTGACATCTGCACAGTAGGATAAAATTCAGTGTTTTTATTTAAAGATGCCGCAAATTCTGTATTTATTTGATTAGCCGCATTAGTAACTATGCCTTGATTATCATATATACTATTTGTTAAATTCATCATTGCTTGATTGCCGATCATAGTCATATTTTGTTCCATTGCACCAAAACCAGACACTGCTGTATTTGTCATGTAAGTAGCAGCCGCTCCTATTTCTTTTGCGCCACCTTTTGTATCTATTAAATTATGTACCAGATTATTTTGATTTTCTTCTTTTCCTAAAATGGAAGAAAAACCTTTTTTAAATCCATTTGCAATCCCTCTCAAAATACCCCATCCAACTTCTGCCCAATCCACACTCATCAATCCTTCAATTAAGGCTTCTACAAATTCAGGAATGGCTGCTAAAATTTCAGGAATTCCTTGAATCAGTCCGAGCGCTAATGATACAACAATTTCGATACCTGTTTCGATAATATAAGGTAGATTTTCTATAATTGAAATCACAAAATTTGAAAGTAATGTAACAGCAGTATTTATAATTGCTGGAATATTGCTTACTAATCCTTCGATTAATCCAATTATCAAATCTCCTGCTGCCTGCACAATAAGTCCTAAATTATCTAAAATACCATTTACTAATGCAGTAATTAGCTGAAGAGCTGCGTTAAGTACATAAGTAATACTTTCAGGACTTAAAATCCCTTGAACTAATCCAAGGATTAACTCTAATCCCGTTGTTAAAATCTCTGGCATATGTTCCACTAAACTAGAAATTAAAGTATCTATAACTTCTTTTCCGGCTTGCAACAAATAAGGCGCATAAGTAGTAAAAGAAGTAATTAAAGTTTGGATAGCGTCTAATGCCATTGGAATCAGATCTGGTATTTTTTGAGATAAGCCTTGTAGAAAAGAAGTAAATAGCCTTAATCCAGAGTTCAAAACTTTTGGAGCAAGTTTTAAAAAGCCATTAAATAAACTAGCTCCGATTTTTTCTATACTGGACATAATACCATTTTCATTTTGCTCTAATCCAGTAATAAAGTTATCTATCAAATCAACTGCCATGTCGATCAATTCTGGTGCTAACTCTGAAATTTTTGCGGTAATTTTGGAAAATACTTTTGGTATCGCTTTTGTAAGACCTTTTAATCCTTCTTTCTCGGTAGTTTCTGTAAGTTCACTAATCCAACCAGAAGCTTCTTTTACTAAATCCTTTAGATTACTGCTTCCGATTGCTTCATAAATTGCGATTCCTGCACCTTCCATTGCGGATTTGAATTCAGTGATACGACCAGAAAGGTTATCACTCATGGTTTCTGCCATATCTGACATTGCGCCGTCAGAATTGGTGATGTAACCGCTCAATTCGTCCCATCTTCTTGCTGTTCCGTCCGCTATGGACATTAACCCTGTATACAAAGTGCCTGCTTGTTCTGCTGACAGACCAAACTCATTAAGCATTTGTGCTGCAAATTGCTCTTGTGTTGCATTTGTGTCAAAATTAGCTGACATATCTTTTAAATTAATATTTAGTGCAGCTATACTTGTATTACTATCTTCTAAAGCTGCATTCATAATAGATTCAAGTCCATCTACAGAATCCGCTGTTGCTGCTAACATAGCTCTCGCAGATGCTAGATCTGTTTGTTTAAATATTGTAGATAAAGTACTATTTACCTTTTCTGCACTCGCACCTTTTAGTTGCTTGTTTAAATCCCCAAATACATCTCCTAAACTGCGCATTTTTCCTTCCGCATCATAGACAGACAATCCCATATTTTTAAATATCTTTGCAGCATCGCTGTTTCGTGCTTGCTGTAATGATAAGATCATATTACGTAAATGCGTACCACCTTCTGAACCTTTGATACCGCTGTCCGCCAAAATCCCAAGCGCTGTATTAAGTTCTGCAGTATCTCCTGCCAAATCAGACGCTGTACCTCCAACCGTCAAAATCGCTTCTCCAAGCTGTGCTACGCTTGTATTTGATTTTTGTGCCGCTTTTGCCATCCTATCGCCAAATTGTGTAAGATTTTCCTGCGATATTTCTTTGCCTAAAGCAGACATAGCGTCTGTCACCATGTCGGAAGCAGCAGCTAAATCCATTCCACCCGCTGTTGCGAGATTTAAGATAGTTGGAAGTGCATCATATGCCTGTTCTGCTGTATATCCAGCTAAAGCTAAATAGTTCAAAGCCTCAGCACTCTCTGAAGCTGAAAACTTTGTTGTCGCTCCCATCTCTTTTGCTCTATTTGCTAATTTTGCATATACTTCATTATTATAATTTGCCTCATCTGCTGTCATTCCCATTGTTGCCGCTACCTGTGACATACTCGCCTCAAACTCCATACCTGTCTTAACAGAGAACCCCATTACAGCACTTAATCCAGTACTAACCACTCCAATGCTTGTTGCGATTCCTTTAATTCCTGTTTTAATTCCACCCCAAACCTTAGCTCCTGCTTGCTTTGCCACATTTCCAAGCGATTTCGCAAACTTATTAAAAATTCCTGCACTCTTTTTCGCTTCGTTATTGCTGTCCCTTATATTATCTTCTAAATCGTCTAAACCATCAGAATTCATATTTCTCAAAATTCTGTTTAAATCATCGAGATTGTCGCTTGTGCTATCACTATCACTTCCAGCTCTTCTCAAATTATCTCTTAATTCATCAAATCCACCTCCTAGCACGCTTAAAGCAGCTTTTAACTCTTCAACCTCTCCTAGCAAATCTGCGAATGGATTTTGTTCAATCTCAAATTTGATTTGTACAACATCTTCTCTTAATACTGCCAATTCATCACTTCCTTTTTTCTAGTTTTTTTAGACAAACCTGCAATTAGTCTTTTGGATTATTAATAACAATTTTAGATAAAAACTATTTTAAAATGACCTTATAAAATGAATAATATACAGATTTTCTTTATTGTATTGTATATTTATAAATGTTTTTAGGTTAACGATAACATTTTATTATATCATAAATTAGTAGTAAGGTTTCAAAAGACTTAAAGCAAACAAAAAGAGCACTTGATTTCTCAAGCACTCTCTTATATAATTAAAATAATAACTTCTGTTAAAAAAACCACTAAATGTAAATAATATTAAGTACAAAGTTAATATCTGTAACTTTTTATAAAATATTGCAAAATCTATACAACTTTTAAATTAAAATGATTTCAACTATTTAATGTTTATAATCTATTCTAAATACAACATAATCATTATAATATGATTGATTTGCTACTAAGGCATTTGCCCATTCATTTGGACTGGAACATATATAATTTCCATTAGCTAAAGAAGTAAGCGTATACCATTCTTCAACATATACATCAGAATCTTCAACTGGTTGCATAAGAATAGATTCCCATTCTATAAAATGATCAACTTCAGCGCGAACAGGCGCATTATTTTGGTCAATTCTTACACTTGCATATTTATTAACATTTAAAAATTTTAAAGCTACATATCCATCATTTCCAGGAATAATTTGTAATTGTTCCCAATCTTGGAATATCTTACTATTACAGTATAAAGGATTTCCAGGATCATCCTTATATGATGTAACAGTGCATCCATTGGCTTTATTTACCAAATATAGTGTTTTATAAAATGGTATATTAAATTGCCATATATATTGTTGTTCCATCCATCCATGTCTTACTTCATTATTTTTTCGGTATCCAATATAACAAAATCCGTTTTCATATTTATATATAGAAACGGGTGTTGCTCCATATAAATATTCAATAACGCTATTTTTATTCTTGTCAGAATAAACTGGTTGCATAGAAAAAGTTTGTCCAACAGCAAATACAGCGGAATCTTCAGAAGCATTTACTATTTGAAAATTAAAAGTTAAAATCACTAGACAAAATGCAACTATAAGCGATATTCTTTTTGTATAAATCTTTTTCATTACCCTTCCTCCTTTTGTAATAATATAAAATCTGATGTTCTGTTCTTTACTTAAAAATATACTTTTGTTGACTGATTTTATACCTCCTTTCTAATTATAAAACTTTTATATATTAAATCTATTTTACATTTCTTTATTTTAAAATCTCACTAAAAATATGTTTAAATGACTATAAATTTAATATTAATATTTACAAATTATTTTATTATATATTTTATCTTACAACATTTTCTATAAAAGTCAAGCTGTTTTTTACTTTTCCCTGCTCTTTCCTGCTTTTGTCGATCCCCCTAGTTTTTTACACTATCAGGGATCGACAGAACTTTATTTCTATTTTTCTAGCTCTCTTTTTTCAGTTAGTTTACTATCTAATTTATAAATAAAGTCAACTAAAAACGGCAGCTTCTCTACATTTTCAAAATGATCTATTTGATATTTTAAATACTTTTTTATTTGTTTGATTTCCTTTTTACTCATGCTGCCCCGCCTTTCTGCCTGTCTGCACTCTCTTTGATAAGCTCTTCGATTGCTTCCCTTGCCTCATCTATCGCATAGGCAATGTTATTACTGTAGTCCTCGGCTATGCTACAATTTAGCTTCGCTCTCTCATAAAGTCCTACGTTTGCCTCTGTGTAGCAAAAGTAATCCTGTTTCAGGTCTGTTATCTGGAGATTTATCTTTGCTTGCATATCTTGGATTTGGTAGAGTAGTTCACTTAAGTTTAATAGTTTCGCGTCCATCATACAATCCCTCCCTTACCGAATATATGTATTAAGGGCTAATTGCTCATATTCTGGTACTTCTACAAAATCTTCTGGCAGATGGATTCCAAATTGTTCTGATACCATTTTAAATGTTTCCGCTACTTTGTAAGGTTTTGAATTTTGTCGATACATCACTCTATCCATTTCTTTCATATAATTAGCAATTTCTCCGATTGGTAATTCCGTTGCCGCTACTGTGATACTACAAGGCGTTTCTTTCTTATAAAAATATGTGTCAATTAATGCTTCATATACTTCCCATGCCTTATCTGTATTCAAAGATTTAGCATGTAAGAAAGCCCCTTTTTCTGTCCAGAGATAAAATTTATTTGTATTTATTTGCAAACCGTAAAATTTACCGCTTGCCTTTGCCTGTCTTAATTCTTCTCCCTGTAATAATATATAATGTTTCCCTTCTAAATATCTTCCTTTATTATTATTGAAGTTTCTGTTGATAATATCTGCTTCTGTTTCGTATGCTTCTGATAGTTGTAATGTTGTCAATACTCTAATATCTTTATATTCTGTTACTCTAATTTCATTTTTCATAAATTAACCTTACCTTTCTTTTTCTGTTTTCAATGTCCATTTTCTGCTTGCCACGATACGA
>CANRVK010000072.1 GCA_947643285.1 uncultured Eubacteriaceae bacterium | reverse complement strand
GGAAGACGTTGGTACTTAATAAGCAGTTCCGTTAGGGGCTGCGAATTTAGTACCGTTACGTCTGGAACGGAGCGGAAGCGCGGCTTCGTTGGAATACTTCCTTGCCGTGCGACCCTGTGGTTAAAATATCTTATTTTCTTAATTTCATGTTTCAAAAATTACTCTTATTTCCATGTTCAGTATTTATTGTTTTATACAAAAGCATCAAGAAGAACTCTTTTTTTGTCCTGCAAGATCATTTTCTTTTTTCTTTACTTTAAGTACCATTTTTCCCTCTTTATAATCTACCTCACAATGACCGCCTTTTTTCAGCTTTCCAAATAAAATTTCATCTACTAGCAGAGGTTTTAACTCTGTATTAATTACTCTTTGTATCTGTCTAGCTCCATACTCTCTGCTCAATCCTTTTTCTTTTAAATAATTCTTTCCTTCTATACTCAACGATAAAATAATTTCTTTTTCTATGAGCTTTTCTTGTAATAATTTTATCTGCTTTTGTACTATCTGTTCTGCCATTTCTTCATTAATAGGATTAAAAATGATAATTCTGTCCAAACGATTGCGGAATTCTGGACTAAAAGTTCGATTCACTGCATCGGAAATCGCTCCTTCATTTAATTCTTCTTTTGTAAATCCTAGTGGGGCTTTTCCTGCTTTATCTGCTCCTGCATTCGATGTCATGATGATAATCACATTTCTAAAATCCGCCTTTCTTCCCTGATTATCTGTCAATGTAGCATAATCCATCACTTGAAGTAACACGTTGAAAACATCTGGGTGTGCTTTCTCCATTTCATCTAATAAAAGAACAGAATGTGGATGTTTTCTGATCGTTTCTGTGAGGATTCCGCCCTCTTCATATCCTACATACCCTGCTGGAGAACCGATTAATTTTGCGACTGTATGCTTTTCTGTATATTCACTCATGTCAAAACGTACTAGATGAATTCCTAAAATATCTGCTAATGCCCTCACCATTTCTGTCTTTCCTACTCCTGTAGGTCCGACAAATAAAAGATTACTGATGGGCTTATTCTCTTCCTTTAATCCCGCTTTAGAAAATTTCACCGCATTAGAAAGCTGTATGACTGCCTCTTCTTGTCCAAATACCTTTTCTTTCAGTTTTTTCTCTAACATAGCTAATTTCTTTACTTCTTGTGTTTCTACTGTTTCTTTTGGAATATTCACGGTTTTAGAAAGCACTTCTTCCATTAATTTTTTATCTACAATCTGCACTTTCTTTTCTTCTGGATGTAACACGCGATATGCCCCTGCTTCATCAATTAAATCTATCGCTTTATCTGGCAGGAATCGTTCGTTTATATATTTATTGCTCAATTCTACCGCATATTCCATAACTCCTTTTTGATAGTGTACTCCATGAAATTCCTCATAATGCTTTTGTACTCCTTTTAAAATTTCTGTCGCTTCTTCTATGGAAGGTTCTTTGATATCAATATTTTGAAATCTTCTGACTAAACTCTTATTTTTAGAAAAATATTTTTTATATTCTTCATAAGTAGTAGCACCGATAAAACGAATTTCTCCGCTTGTCAGATAAGGTTTTAAAAGGTTAGAGGCATCTAATGACCCTCCGCTGACAGAACCTGCTCCTACTAAATTATGAATTTCGTCGATATATAAAATAGGATTTTTTCTTTTTTTAAGTGATTCCATTAATTCTTTTAAACGTTTTTCAAAATCACCTCGAAATTGTGTTCCTGCCAGCAGTCCACCTAAATCAAAAGAAAATATTTCTGCATCTTTTAATTTTTCTGGCACAAGACCTTCTTTGATTCTGCGCGCTAATCCATATGTGATAGCTGTTTTTCCCACCCCTGATTCCCCTATATGGAGCGGATTATTTTTATAACGCCTGCATAAAACTTGCATTGTGCGCTCTAGTTCTTCTTCTCTTCCTATGAGAGGATTCTGAGAATCTACAACGTCATTTAAACAAATGGTGCACTTTTTTAGAAAGTTATCATTTTGGGGGTCTTCTATTTTTTCCTCTTTTTCTTCTTCCTCTCCATTCAGTTCATAAAGTAAAGAAACTAACTCTACCCCCTGTTTTTGCATATAATATACGCCAAAACTTTCTTTCAGCCGAAAAAGTCCATAGACAACATGAGGTAATTCCATCACTTGTTTGTCACATTCATCTGCTTGAATTGCTGCATAGGAGAGTACTTGATTGAATCCTGAACTCACCGCCATATTCGTCACTTTCGGCAGTTCTTCTAAATTCTCTCTTAAGTATTCTTTTAACTCTTCCTGCAGCATATCTATACTCCCATCACATCTTTCAAACGCTGTTTTAAATCTCTCATTTTCCGTTAATGCATA
The DNA here is from genome assembly GCA_947643285.1 of uncultured Eubacteriaceae bacterium. Classification (GTDB taxonomy): domain Bacteria; phylum Bacillota; class Clostridia; order Lachnospirales; family Lachnospiraceae; genus MGBC136627. The sequence continues at coordinate 9,663 of CANRVK010000072.1, read as the reverse complement.
AATCAAATGTTCTGGTGTCACATATTCATGTTTCATTTGATTCGCTAAAATAGCAGCTCTATTGAGCACTTCTTCTACTTCTTTTGAAATTTTTAAAGAATAACTTTCCATCTATTTTTGTACCTCAACACGAAAAGGATAGCCCTCCGCTCTGGCTAACTTTATCGCTCTTTCTGCCTTTGTTTTTGCAATATCATAGGCATATCTGCCCACTACAGCACGATTTCCTTTATGCACCATCATCATTGTTTTGATAGCATCTCCATAGGTCTTATGAAATATTGTCATTAAGATCTCTACTACAAACTCCATAGGAGTGAAATCATCATTAAACATCACTACTTTATATAAATCTGGCTGTTTTACTTTTATATTTGTATGTTCTTTTAATTGCCCCTCCACTGCCATTTCCATCACCTCATTTTTAAATTCTTTTCTTTCTCATTTTAGAACAAATGGATAAAAAATACAATATTTTTCTAAAATCAAAGTTTCTATAGAGTTACACTTCAAGTAAAACTTATTTTTCATAGAGCAGAAAAGCCAACAAACGAGCGAAATCAAGGAAGTATTTCATAAAAAACGGTAGTACTTCATGAACGAATCCACGAGATTCGACGGATTTAGTAACACGTATCCTTACATGAAGTAAAAGTGTAACTTCTCTGGAATACTTCCTTATCGCAACGTTTCCTTTAACTTTCAAGTAAAGCTATGATTTTATAGAAAAAAAAATCTGTTACAACATATTTTTTTGTAACAGATTTTCTTTTAATAAATCATTTGAAAGGTATATTATAATTTTCCAGAGAGAATATCAGCGATTCTCTTACATGCGAAACCATCACCATATGGATTAGAAGCTTTACTCATCTTATCATACTCTTTTTTATCTGTTAAAAGTAATTTAAACTCCTCATAAATAGTTTCTTCTTCTGTACCTACAAGTTTTAATGTTCCAGCCTGTATTCCTTCTGGTCTTTCGGTTGTATCACGCATTACAAGAACAGGTTTTCCTAAAGAAGGAGCTTCTTCTTGAATTCCTCCACTGTCTGTTAAAATTAAATAACTTCTTGCCAAGAAATTATGAAAATCTAATACATCTAATGGTTCAATAATTCTGATTCTATCATCATTTCCAAGCTCTTCATCCGCTGCTTTTCTCACAATCGGATTCATGTGTATAGGATAAATTACCTTTATATCTTGTGTTTCATCTACAATTCTTCTAATAGCTCGAAACATATGATGCATAGGCTCACCTAAATTTTCACGCCTATGAGCAGTTAACATAATCAGACGGTTTCCTTCTGCCCATTGAAGGTGTTGATTATAATAATCATCTTTTACAGTTGTTTTAAGTGCATCTATTGCTGTATTTCCTGTAACATATATCGTATCCTCAGCCTTTCCCTCTCTTAAAAGATTTTCCTTTGATACCTCTGTCGGTGCGAAATTAAATTTTGAAATAATACCAACTGCCTGTCTGTTAAATTCTTCTGGATATGGAGAATGAATATTATAAGTTCTCAATCCTGCTTCAACATGTCCAACTGGTATTTGCATATAAAAACAGGCAAGCGCTGTGCTAAAAGTAGTTGTTGTATCTCCATGTACTAAAACCACATCTGGTTTTTCTTTTTCTAAAACTTCTTTTATTCTTTCCAGAATATTTATTGTTACATCAAATAATGTCTGTTTATCTTTCATAATAGATAAATCATATTCTGGTTCAACATGAAATGCCTCTAAAACTTGATCTAGCATCTGTCTGTGCTGACCAGTAACACAGACAATTATCTCAAAATATTTTCTGGATTTTAACTCATTGACCAGTGGACACATTTTAATCGCTTCAGGACGTGTACCAAATACTAACATCACTTTTTTCATATCCTTTTCTCCTTCTATAAGATTCCTGATAAAATTGTGAATATTCTTAATGTATTATCTATTTTGATATTTATGAAATACTAAAGTTAAAATTCATTTACTGGTTTTCTTTTTAGAAATCTTCTCTTAATCTTTAGAAAAAGTAATAAGATTTTACTATTACTTATAAAATTTTATGAATAACAAATTAACTGAACTTCACTTAATTCCATTACATTATAGTCTAAATTATTATGAATTTTTATTGCAATTTTAAATGTCTTTGCCTCTGGTGGCACATCAAAATACATTACATTATTATTCTTAAATGTATAAATAGTAAATTTTGAAGAAAAACTTGATATCCTATTGCCACTTTCTGCATTATAAGTCATAAAAAATAAAGAGGCATCTTGTTTATATTTTCCTATAATATTAAATTTAACAACTGCGGATTTACATAAAGGTAAATTACATTTATCAGCATATTTTTTAGATGACCCACATAAAAATTTACCATCAAAAAATTGAATATAATCATTACCATCTTGTATTTTTTTTATTATCATTCTACACTTTTTCTCATCTATTACTAAATTAATATTTAGGGTCAATGACATACAACATTCAACTGGAATATCTAAAACTTTTTCTTTTGCATAACCGATAAGCTCAACAGGCTTTCCTGTGTTGTGAATTTTTTTATAAAAATCTCTGCAAGTGATAAATTCGCAAGTTTCTGTTTTATTTATAAAATCAATTATATACATTACTTCATCATATGAATTTTGAGAAAATTTTGTATGATATTTTTTGGATATATTATCATATAATTTGTAATCTGAAAATGACCAACTATGACAAAGCATCATGATATATTTAGAATTACTTAGTATATTTCTCACTATCAATTCCAGTTTTTTAGCAAAGCTTGTTGTATTTAAATCAAATTTTCCAACTGAACCCTTTTTTTCTATATCGTAATATGTGGTTACTGGAAGCTCCATGATTCCATCTATATATTCGTAACAATTTGTTATTTCATTTCGATGAGATCTATAGTCAACTGTGCTATTATAATAGATAGAACTATCTACTTTTAATCCATGCTGATTTAAAACATGAAAATACCCATCAAATACTTCAAAACTGCCTGCTCTATAAGAAAAAGGCGAATAACCAAGCGCTGATTTATATTTGTTCACTCCCATTTCTATTATTTTATCAAATCCATATTCTGTAGTATAATCATAAAAATTTAACGACAATTCATCTAATATATTATCACTTAAAGAAAATCCATGACAATGGAGTCCTGCTTCATTGTTATGCGAAGAACATAACCTTAATAATTCTTTGTATTCTTCTTGTTCATAAATATCAGAATATATTTCACAAAAAAAAGTAAATGGGACTTCGTTTTCTATGATATGTTTTAATCTCCCCCCCCCACCTCATTCTCTTTCTCATATCCATATATAAGTCTTTGCAGATAATCTTTGTTAGATGTATGAGCTGAGCGAGCATCCTTTTCTTGAAATGCTTTCACATCCATAGTACATATTATTTTCATCTTTTCTTTCATATTAGAAGGCTTATGTTCCTTATAAAATTCAAACCATTTTCCCATTAATTCTTTTCTTTCTCCTGTCGATAATACAGCAGTAATTACATTATTTTTTATATCTCCTGTTATTTTATTTTTAAGATAATCAAATATATCTTCTTCTAAATATAATTTGTTTTTATATTCATCAAACCACAACTGATAAAATAATATCAGCTCAAGACTACGATATGTACCAAGTGTATTATCTTCTGTTCTTTTATTTAATATTCTATATATCAAAATAGGATCATACATTCTATTGACTTCTGAAAAACGATGATCAAATATTTTCTTATAAAATTCTGTAATTTCATTTGAAATTCGATATATTTTTCTTGTTTCAAATCTGCTTCCATTTAATTTATTTGTCGATGGAAGTTCCGCTACACCTGAGTCAATTTTCTTCATGATATCAGGGTAAAAATTTGTGTCAAATAAAAACTTCTCTGGAATAGAAAAAGCCCAATTTAACAGTTCTCTATTCATAAATGGCATCATAACATCAAATTTCTCATTTATCTTATCTATTGCTATACCAATGAGTTTTGAAATTCGATTAGCTAAAACAAAAAAGCGAAGGTTATAGTTACATTTTTTTAATTCTTCCGCCATTCCTCTCTTCGCCATATTTGGAATACCTTTTTTTGTAATAATAGAAGCAAATTCCTCATAATGACCGAGTTTCATCTTTTTAAAACATTCCTCTAAATATTCTTCTGAACCCACTTCGTAATCTTTTGTATTAGGTAATGACATACCTCTAAATAATAAATCTCCTCCTAATCCATCTAATATAATGGATTTTTCTTCCTTATAAAGTTTTTTATAAAAATTCCAAAAAGGCAAATGCATGGTAGAAAAGTACTCCACATCTTTTATATATTCCTGCAGTTGTGTAAGATAATAATTTTCATCCAAATCAATAAAACAATTTTCAATTTTTAAATAATCTGCAACTATTTTTGCAAAACGTTCTTCTTTATCATTTCCACTATCTATATATGTCGTATAAGTGCAGATATCTTTTTTATTTATTTTGGCTGAAGCAGCGGCAATTGTTCTAGAATCATAACCTCCAGATAAAGTGATAACCTTTTTCTTTCCTTCTGTTTTCGTAAAAATAATATCGATGGATTTTTGAATCAATTCTGCTGCTTTTACAACAGCATCATGATATTCTAAATTTTTATTCACTGGAATCTGTAGTAAGTCGTAATTGAAATCAGAAGATATCTCCCAATGATTTAAATTAATATGAATATGTTCTCCAAAAAATAAAGATTTACATTCATGAAAAAATGTTCTATTTCCCAAAACATAGTAAAAACAAAAAAATTCTGCCCACGCGAAATAATCAATCGTGAGCTTTTCCTTTACATACTGCACGATACTGCTGACTTTATCGGAAATAATAAGCAAATTTTCATTCCAGAAATAATATAACCGAGATAGATTCATTCTATCATTTTGAAAATATATGGTTTCATTGCCATCAAAATAGATGATAGAATAAATACCATCATATTCTGATTCACAAAATCTATTATTTTTTATTAATAAATATATATCCTCAGAACTCATTCTACAATAAGAATCATCAAAACACTTACCTATAAGAATTAATTTTTCATTTTTAATTGAATAGACATCAGTTTTTGATAAATTAATAAATTGAGGTATTTTTACTTTTTCACATAATACAATCATTCCCTCATTTTGCATTTCCATCTAATACCTCCATATAAATATACAACTCTTCACTAATTGATAGTCATATTTGTAATAAACTGATCAGATGGTATTCTTTCTCTTACTTTTGTTAATCCATGTTCTTTTTCATATAAATATATACTTGGCATTTCTCTCGAAAGAAACATTCCTGGTGTTTCTGTAACAGAATAAGCCCCTGCTTTTTGAAAGATTAAAATATCTCCTATACTTAATTTGTCAAATAATACATTTCGAGCTAATATATCTGCATAAGTACATAATGAACCACATATTATCCACTTCATATCTTTTCTCTCTATATCTTCTAATATACTTTTCCTTTCCAAAATAGAAATATCTATTTTTTGAATTATAGGAGTACGCATAGCCATATTTTGTCCGAAATAATTCAAATGATGGATTCCCCCATCTACGATACAATAATTTTTATCTTCTATCACTTTCATATCTTCTATTGTTGTCAAATATTCTCCACATATAGCGGTGAAAAATCTTCCCATTTCAAATACAACAATATAAGGAAGATTACTATCCTTCACAAATGTAGCAATTTCTTTTAATTCATCATACAACCTGTCAGCATCTTCATCTACAAAATATGGTACATATAAACCTACTCCATATTCTAAATATTGAATCTCTAAGTTATATAATCTTTTCAGTTTATTAACATATTCTATTATCATTTTTAATTCATTTATATTAATCTTTCTTTTTTGTGTTCCAGAAAAAAAGTGAATTCCTATTATATGTAAATACTTATAATCTTTCCTATTTTTTACTATTTGTTCTAAAACTTCTTCATTCATTCCAAATTGAGCACCATCTGAAAGTCTTAGAAAAACATTTGCTTCACAATTTTTTTCCTTACAGTACTGATTTATTAGCAAAAACTGATTATAAGATTCAATTGTAATCGTTCCTACTCCATATTCAAAAGCATTTTTTATATCTGTTTTTGTTTTATTCACACCTGAAAATACAATATTCTTGGCAGGAATACCAAATCTTTTACAAATATTCAATTCTCCTGAAGAACATACTTCAATTGTATCTACCATTTTATCAAGATATGGAACTAGAAATGGATTTGCTTTCATTGCATAACATAAATGAATCTTCTCATCTATTATATCATATATATTATTTATATGGTTCTTAAGAACTTGACAATTAAACACATATGCTGGTGTTTCTAAAACATTATTTTTTATATAATCAACATAATAACTAATTTCCATGTTACACCTCCTAATATTTTAACTCTTTTATCAGTATTTCCCTATTTCATATGATTTATATTACTTTCTATTTCTTTTCATAAATTTAATTTTACCTCTATACCTGTTGTAAATATTCATTTAATAACTTTGATCGATCTAATTTTCCATTCTTTGTTAGTGGTATAGAATCCACTTGAATACATATGTTTGGTATCATATATACTGGTAATTTTTTACTTAGATAATTAATAATAACTTCTTCTTCCTCACTCCCTAAGTAAAATAATACTAACCGTTGTTTTTCATGGTAAAACACACAACATGCTCTATTAACTTTTTCTAACTGATTAACATAAAATTCTATTTCACTTAATTCTATTCGATGTCCTAAATATTTAATTTGAGCATCTTTTCTTCCAATATAATATAACTGTCCATCTTCTTTATATTGTGCTAAATCGCCTGTTAAATATATTTTTTCTTCATACTTCATATTTAAAGGATTTTGAATAAATGGATATTTTGAATCTCTTTGATTTCCATAATATCCTATAGCAACACAGACACCTGCTACACATATTTCTCCTTCTATATCTGCTTCAGAAATTAGTTGTCTATTCTCATCTAAAAGAAATACCTTTTCATTTTGGTATTCCTTCCTCATAACTTTTTTTAGGATCTAATATATAATAAGTACAATTACAGGTAATTTCTGTAGGACCATATAAATTTACATACATTGCATTTGGTAAAAACTTTTTCCATAATTTTAGATGTTTATTTGGTATGATTTCTCCACTAAACATAATTTTACGAATTGTTTTTGGTACTTTATATTCAAATGCTTTCATTGTAGTTAAAAAACACATAGCACTAACAGCCCATATTAATGTTGTAACTTGTTCCTTACATAAATAGTCTATTAATTTCATTGGTCTAGAAAAAAATTCTCTTGGAATTATAACTAATGTTGCTCCTGTTGCTGCAGATGAATAAATATCTTTTACTGATACATCAAAATCAAATGGAGCTTGATTACCAATTTTTTCCTCATATGTAATGTCAAATGTATCAATAAAAATATCAATAAAATCTATTACTGATATATGACTTACAATAACTCCTTTTGGCTCTCCTGTTGTTCCACTTGTAAAATTTACATAGAGTGGATTGATTCCACACATTTTTTCTTTTATATCTTCTAATAATATTTCATTAGATGGATATTCTAATATATCCTCAATACATACGATTTCTATGTTTTTATATAATTTATAAATTTCTGTATAATTTGACTTATCTGTAAATATTATATTTGGACTCAATCGATTAATAATTATATCTAACCGTTCAATAGGCTGTTTTATATCTAAAAATGTATAATAGCATCCAGCATAAACAATTCCCCACAACCCACATGTTGTTAATACACTTTTTTCTGCAAATATAGGCACTGATTCAAATTGTATTCCCTTTTCTGATAAATATGTTGCAATGTTCTTTGCTTTAGATTGTAATTGGAAATATGATATTGCATTATTAACATCAATAACTGCTATTTTTTCTTTATATATGTTCACTGTTCTATCTAAATAATCTGTTACTAAATATTGCATACCCTTCTCTCTTCTTTCTATAATTTATATTATTTTCAGACTTTTCTCTCTTCTTCAGATTGTCTAAAAACATAGATTCGATTTTCTTATCTATATCTTATAGTACTTTAATCTTGCTTTATTTTTATATTTTATTATTAGTTTCATCTGAACTCTTGTTTTCAGACAATCTATATTTTTTAATATAATTTTTTCTATTTATGGTTTAATATTATAAATTATCAAGTATATTACACAATTTATCTCTATTTTCAGTGTCATCAAAATAAAAATGTCCTCCATCAAAATAGAAATTTTTATACTGCGAATTTGTAAATTGAACCCATTTTTGAATTTCTTTTTTCATAACAGATTCATCCCTTATTCCATAAAATGTATATAATGGTATTGAAATTTTATGAAATCTTCTATCATATATAAAATCATTCATTAACTGATAATCATGTCTGATAACAGGTAATATCTTTTCTTTAAAATAATCTGATTTTACCATATATTCATTTGCATGCCTTATTAAATTATAATTTGATAAAAGGTTTTCACTTGTTATTATATGTTTTTTAATTTTAAAAAAATCTGGAGCTTTACAAGCCGATATACATAATAATTCTGGCAATATACCAAATCTATGATTCAATATATGCACTGTATACCATCCCACAATTCCGCCCATACTATGACCAAATATAACAAACTTATCTTTAGAAGAAATATCAAAAATTTGTTCTGCTATATCATTTGCCATATCTAATATATTACTATCTAATTTTTCATTATATCTTAAACCATGCCCCTTATAATCTAATGATATCATTATATTTTTTTTAAAATGAGAATTCCAACTTAAATAACTTAAGGAACTGCCACCAGCATAAGATAAAACAAAAATATTTTTTTTAGACATATAATAAATTACTCACTTAATCTTTGTATCATATTCCACATAGCTTTTATTGAATTAAAATTCTCAGGAACAATCTCAGCAGCAGAAATATCTATAACAAACTCATCTGAAATAGCATTTATAATTTGAATCATATCAAATGAATTTAATATCCCATTTTCTATTAAAGCTGTTTCATTTTCAAAATCAACTCTTGGTTTAATTTCTTTTAAAATTTTTAATAATTTCTCCATAAAAAATACTCCTTATATAATACTTTAATTTATTTTTTTGTAATAAAACTTATGACTTTACATGATAATATTGCCAATTATTTCTATAAATCTTCTGTATCTCTTTATCCTTTCTTTTTTTACCCCACCTTTCTATTATTTTGTAATAACTCTATCATAATATCTCACCAATTCTGGATTATCTTGTCCTATAATTCGTGAATATACTCTGAGTTCAACCTCACTATTACTAATTGCTTTCTTTGGAATTGTTATTACATTATTTTTATCAAATTCTTGTAACACTGTTTCCTTTTCTTTATCAATAAGAGTAAACTTATACTCTGGTATAACTTCTGTTCCTGTAACACTATATGCCGTAGCAATTATCTTGTTATCTTCTTTTTTGGTAAGTGTATAGGTAGCAACAACATAATCTATAGATGCTAAATATTCTTCCCATGTTTGGTAGAATAAATTAGAAACATCTTCACCA
>CANRVK010000071.1 GCA_947643285.1 uncultured Eubacteriaceae bacterium | reverse complement strand
GAATTTAGTATCCATTACGTCTGGAACGGAGCGAAAGCGCGGCTTCGTTGGAATATGTCCTTACCGTAGCGAACCTTTGATATTCAAATAGAATGAACTGTAACAGTAAAAATAACATAAAAAAAGAAAACTTGATTTTTCAAGCACTCTCTGATATAATCAGGCTAGAAAGGACAATTATTTAGCAAATGCCCTCCTGTTTATGTAAGTTATATGATGTAAGTATCCTTTTAAGGCAGAAAAGGATACTTATTTTTTTAGTCTAATTATCTGAATAATCAGGGCGATTAGTGCAATCAGAAAAGTACCAAATGAAAACAGTACTAAACATAAATTTAAAATCTCGATTGTATTCATACGCACCGCCCTCCCTTCTTTCGTAAAGTGAGGGCTACTAAATAACTATCCTTTTTGTTCTAACCTGACAGTTTAATTATATCATGTTTTTTTGTTTCTTCAATCAATTTTTACACTATAGTAGGTTCTTTTTTCTTTCAAAAAGAAGCAAGATAGAATAAAACTCAAATGCTTTCTAGTTCTTTAAAAATTTTTTTCATATATTTGTACGTGAGTCTAAAAATCCGCTTAAATCTATAGTTTATCTTCATTTATGTTCATCAAAGAGATAACTTTTTCTCAATTTCAACACATAAAAAAACAGCATTGACAGATTCTCCAATCTATCAATAGCTATTTTCTTTTTCATATTATCCTTTATTTTTTTCTATTATTTCATTCATTCTATTTTGAATAAACTCTGTTGTATGTTTTATATTTAATCTTTCTTCGATATATTTTTTTGCTTTTTCCGAAATATCTTGATAATATTTTTCATCTTCATATAATTTCCTCATTCCAGCCGCTGCATCTTCTAAATCAGCCTCTGCCCAATGTTGTCCTTTTTTAAATGGACCATAATCTTTTTCTAGTTCTACCAGCTTATATTTCACCATATATGCGACATTTTCATTCATAAATTCTGTATTAGAGGACCAATTCGTCGCTATACTAGGAGTTCCAAGCTGCATAGCTTCTGCCAGTACCAGACCGAATCCCTCTGCACGGTGTAAAGATACCACCACATCGACACACTGAATCAAACTGTTCACTTTCTTCTTCTCTAATACTTCTGTTATAAAATAAATATTCTCATAACCATCTAGCACTTTCCTTAATCGTTCTAATTCCTGCCTTTCAGGAGAATTTATCTTAATAACCAACCCAACTCTTGTTTCTTCCCTCGGAAATGCCTGTTTAAATGCTTGTATCACTCCGAATGGATTTTTGCGTTCTGAAACACTGTTATTATCGTACATCATTAAAAACAAAAACTTTTCTTCTGGCAGCTTGAAATCTTTTCTTGTATAACCTTCCTCTATTTCTGTTTCTATACTATATGGAATGGTATAGACTGGAATAGAAGTTTTCTTGCGGATTCCACGACTAATAAATTCGGAAGGAGTCCAAATTTCATTCATATAACGCAGACACAAAAGCCATTCATCTGGAAATTCCTCTAATTCCCACAGCCAAAATCCTATATTGTAACGCCCGTCCCATATTTTTCTATCCAACTGCATATAAGCCATACCTAATTCATGAGGATTAATATGAATGATATTTATATTATATTTACATTCCTTTTCTATATAAGAATCCCAACTGGTATCTTTCTGTATAATTCTTCCAACCTGTATATAATTATAAATTAACATAGGATAACCACTCTGTTTTAATTCATTTGCTACCAGACGGCAGCTCTGCCCTAACCCCGTTTCTGCACGAATAGAACCAATTAGATTAAAACCTATAGGATATAATTCCGCACTATATGGAACGAATTGTAATTGTTCCAATTTTTTAAAATTCCGATAAATCATTCTTTTTTTTATATTTCTGAGATAAGAAACCGGCAAGATATGAAATAAAATTGGTTTTAATTTATACGCAATATGAAGAATTAATTTCTGGATTGTCACCTTTTTTCCTGCCTTTCCTCAACTTCTCTCTCTTTTCCCTTATCGTACAGATAACCTTCCAATCATTAACACCTCTCCCCTTCTGCCACCACTTCTTCATATAATTCATATACCCTATTTAACATATCCTCTAAACCAAACTCTTTCTTTACTCTAATCCGAGCGTTTCTTCCCATTTCCTCCCGCTCTTTTGGATGCTCTACCATCCAGCAAATCGCCTGCTCCATAGCTTTCACATTTCCCGGCTCTACGGTAAGCCCTGTTTTTCCATGAAGGCTCACATAAGGAACACCACTTTTCAAAGCGGTATTAATAACAGGTTTCCCATAAGACATAGCCTCAATTTGAACTAACCCAAACGCTTCACTTCTAGCAGTAGAAGCTAATACAAAAACATCACACTGTTTAAAATACAGCGGCAATCTCTCATCTTCTACATAGCCTGCAAATATCACCTTGTCGTCCATATGATGTTCTTTAACATACTCTCTTAATTCCAGTTCCAAAGAACCATTTCCTACTATAGTTAGAGTTGCATTTTCTATCTTTTGAAAGGCTTCTAATAAAATCTTACATCCCTTATAATAGACAAGCCTTCCGACAAATAAAAAATTAACATTTTTTCCATCTTCCCATTCTTCTTTTATATTTCTCATCGCGAAATATTCATCTGCATCTTTCTCTATTCTTTTCTCCACCCCAAATGGAATAATACAACATTTTTTACGATAAGGTTTTAAATAAAGAGAACCCTCAATATGCCCTTGCGTCGCTACTACAATCCTATCAGCACGTTTTAACAATAATTCCATAAAAGGTCTATAGAAAAACATTATTTTTTTCTGACGCACCACATCACTATGCCACCAGAGCACTATTTTTCCTTTATATCCAGACAACAAACATGCGATGTCGGCAAATGGAAATGGCATATGTATATGCACAACATCTCTATCCTTTGCCATTTTGCGAAATTGATGAATAAACCCCAAAGGAATGGGAAGGTTTCCAATCATGCCAATACTTTTTTGTCTGCAAACAAATATACCATTTACCTTTTCATAAATGGTTTTCCCCTTTGTTTGGCATACTAATACCTTCATATCTGTCTTTTCTTGCAAGCCTTCTGCAATTTGCTGTACCACTCTCTCCACTCCTCCTGTAAATGGATAATAAAGTTTATTCACCTGTAAGATTTTTAATTTCTTCATCTTATTTCCTTTTTATTTGTTATATATAACTCATCTAAATTTATATCTGCTATATTTATACCACACACTATTCATTTTGGCAATTACTTAATTTTGTTAAATCTTTTTTTCATTAAAATTTATTCAATATTCAAAAGGCTTTTGTGGTTTTTAGGGAATTTGGGAGCATTTATTCCATTATTCCACACTTGAGAGAAGCGATTGCCCTTGTCAGACGCGCTTTGGCTCCGTTCCAGACGTAACGGACACTAAATTCGCAGCCCCTAAAGGAACTGCTCATTAACGGGCAAGCGTCTTCCAAGGGTCTGCCTAGGGCAACCTCTTTCCTCAAGTGTTACTTTTTTGGCTTTTCTAGGAATCATGTTCCTTTACATATACAATAAATTTTATCATGTAAACTATTCTATTTTTGTATGCGTAAAAAAACGACAAACTCTATTCCATTTTTTGGATAAGTATTGTATAATAAATCCAGCGACAAATTGAAATTTACAGATAAAATTCTTGAACTTTCCTTATTTTTCAAGGCTTTTTAAACCTCATATCATAAAATAATATATATTTTATCCTTATAATGATAAGAAAGGAAAGTTTTAGATTATAAATAACAGATTGAAAATTTAGAAAAATCGCATAAAAGGATGATGAGTAACATCTAGAAAGAGAGATAATGAAATGGATTATCCCAAAATGATTATATTCGATTATGGGCATACTCTTTTGTATGAACCTGATTGGGATTCTGTTAGGGGAAATGCAGAATTACTGAAATATGTTACGAAAAACCCTAATAACTGCACTCTTGAGGATGTCAAAAAAGGAGCGGAGTTGATTTTCGGGAAACATATTGAAAATATCCGCAAAATTGGATATGATATTTGCGGTCGGATTGCAAAGAAAGTGTTATATGAATATCTTGGAATAGAACTTTCACTTACACCTCTTGAAATGGAAACTATTTTTTGGAATGGAGCTTCTAAAGGTGCAATTATGCCTGATGCTGACAAGATGCTTGACTACATAAATAAAAATGGTATCAGAAGTGCCGTCATAAGCAATCTTTTGTGGTCTGGTGATGCCTTAACAGAACGCCTAAATAGATTACTTCCAAATAATCAATTTGACTTTGTTATAACTTCAAGTGATTATTTTATACGAAAGCCAAATTACATTTTATTCCACATTGCTTTACAAAAAGCAGGACTTCATGCAAATGAAGTATGGTATTGTGGTGATAATCCGCAAGCTGATATTGAAGGTTCATCACAAGTTGGAATTTACCCCATTTGGTATGATAATAATACAGACTATGATTATAAAGATCGTTCTAATGAACAAATACCTAAATGTGAGCATTTGCATATCCATGAATGGAATGAAATGATCCATTTATTAGAAAAATTAAAGAATTGAAGCACTTATCTGATAATACAATACTCAACCTTAACCAATCTATCATTCTGCAAAACTTGAAAAAAAAGCTTTAAAAGCAATCTGAAAAAAATAGCATTTTAAATAGATCAAAAAAATAATTATCTGGAGGAATACACATGAACAGAAAATCAATTACACAAGAATATTTTATTTTAGTAACAAACGAACAAGGGAACTTTCCAGCCATGCGCAAAGACGAAACAAAATCTGGAATCGTAGTAGCCGCTTTTATGGATTTATTATCAAACGATATTATTACAGTAGAAAAGAAAAAAATCACCGTAATCAAAGATCTCCCCTATGACCTCTTCCATCTCACCTCACTCTATACATACCTAAAAGAAAAAACTCGCTCCACCGATAAATTAATGAGTGATTACATCGTTTCAACCAGCAGCAGAATCAAACAACTCATAACAGAGTTAGGAGAATCCCTATTCACAGATAATATAGTAACCAAAGGAGAAGGCGGTTTATTCGGTAATAAAATAGTATATATTCCTGAAAAGAACTATAAAGATAACTTAATCCATGCCATAAAATCAGCCATAACAAAAGAAAAAGAAATTACTCCTCATGATATGACACTCATTTATATCTTGAAAGAAACAAAAAATTTATATCAATATTTCTCCCAATATGAAAGCGAGGAATTAAAAGCTACATTAAAAGAACTGAAAAAGAATCCTCAAAACAAACAGTTAAAAGACATGATAAATTATGTTAGCGACATCACAGCAATCGCCATGACCTGCCTTTTCACATCTTCTAATTAACCCTCCTATATTATATATCACAAAAACCTCAAAGCCATATCTCATAACCAGCTTACGCCAAACAGCAGCGGAGGAAAGACACCATTCCAAAAGAAGCCCCTTGGAAGACGTTGGTACTTAATAAGCAAACCCGCAAGAAGCGGGATTTGCGAATTTAGTACCACTACGTCTGGAACGGAGCGAGAGCGCGGCTTCGTTGGAATGGTTTCTTCCCTCCGCGGAAACCCAGCCACCCCAACTAATCCCTTCTCCTCTACTCATACCACATACTCCCAAACACCTTCCGAAAAATCCCTACTTTTTTAGAAAGAGGCTTTAATATCCAATTAAATCCCCCAGTCAAATATGTCTTCTTCCCCATCTCTGCGCGCATTTTTTGAACCATCTCAGCAGTATTAATATATTCCGCATCTTGAGGGTGAAAATATCCCCCTTCCATCTTCTCCACAATTCCCCCTAATTCCCTGCAAAGCCCCTCTATCGCGATCATACTCCTCTTATTCTGTGTATCTGGAAAAATCCATGTCACTTTCGCTAACTTTTTCAATCTCCCATAATTCCCCGGACACCCTTCTCCATATACCATCGGTGGGCGCACAATCGCGATCTGAAACTCCTCACTCTGAAATTTTTCTAATACCTGTTCCGCCTTATATTTATATTTTCCATACAAACCAGACGGATTAGGAATCGTTTCTTTTGTGATTCTCTCCACATTATCCCCAAAAACAGACATACTGCTCAAAAAAATCACCTGTTTTACCCCTGCTTCCTTCGCCCTCTTTGTAATCCTAACCGGCAATTCCTGATTGACCTTTCGATAAAGCTCCTCTGTTCCCTTTTGTTTTTTTCTATGAACCAAAGCCGCCGTAATCAAAACTGTATCATACACAGAAAAATCCGCCTTTTCCCAAGCTCCGTCTGAAGCACTCACCAATGTAATATTCCAATTCTTTTTTTTCTTTTTTACATAGTTTTCAAAATTCTGGGCAATATAACTATGTGCTCCAATCACCAAGATACTTTTATCTGCCATTTCCCATCCCTTCTCCTGTGCCTCCCTCTTTTACTCCATCACTGTGCAGCACATGAAAGACTGTTCCTAATACAATTCTCACATCAAACAAAAGACTCATACGCTTTATATATTCTCCGTCTAACTTAGCTTTTAATGGAATTTCAATCTCATCTCTTCCATTAATCTGCGCCCAACCAGTGAGTCCCGGTCTTATATCATTCGCATGATATTTATCCCTTTCTGCTATCAAATCATCTTGATTCCAAAGAGCTGGTCTAGGTCCTACAATCGCCATCTGTCCGACTAAAATATTAAAAAGCTGAGGCAGTTCGTCCAGACTCGTTTTCCTTAAAAATCTTCCAATAGGCGTGATATACGCTTCTGGATTAGCTAACAGATGAGTTGGCACATCTTTTGGTGTATCTGTTCTCATTGTCCGAAATTTTAATATTTGAAAATACGTTTTCTTGATCCCCACTCTCTTTTGTTTAAAAAATACTGGTCCCGGAGAAGTCACTTTCACAATAACAGCTAAAATCAGCAAAAGCCATGATAAAAAAAATAATGCTAGTAATGCTAAGAAAAAATCCAGATATCTCTTTCCCACTTTTTTATACATATTATCCCATTCCCTTTCCTATGCTTATATCCCTCTATTCCTTTTCTCTTTTATTTTCTGTCGGCACATAAGTTGGCACAATTTCTTTGATCATTTCTTTGATATCCCCTATTTCTTTATAAGAACTATCTTTTAACTTTGCCAGTTTAAAATAAAATTCCTCCTCATCAAATTGGATAGGATTTCCAATATGGATCATCTTATTCGGGGTATGCCTTAATCCCTCTTCGTCCATCAAAATTTCTTCATATAATTTTTCTCCCGGACGTAAGCCTGTAAATTCAATCTTAATATCTTCATCTGGCACAAATCCCGATAAACGTATCATATTCCTAGCTAAATCCAAAATTTTTACCGGCTCTCCCATATCCAATACAAAAATCTCCCCTCCTTTTGCATAAGCCCCTGCCTGTAATACAAGAGAAACCGCTTCCGTAATCGTCATAAAATACCGAACGATCTCAGGATGTGTCACCCTGACAGGTCCTCCATCTGCGATCTGTTTTTTAAATAGTGGAATCACACTCCCATTGCTTCCTAACACATTTCCAAAGCGCACCGCAACAAATTCTGTATCATACTGCCGATTAAAACTCTGAATGATCATTTCACAGATTCTCTTAGAAGCCCCCATAATATTAGTAGGATTTACCGCTTTATCTGTAGAAATCATAACAAAGCGCTTCACATGATTATTTGCGGCTGCTTGTGCTGTCTTTAAAGTTCCAAATACATTATTTTTCACCGCTTCATTCGGACTCGCTTCCATCAAAGGCACATGTTTATGCGCTGCAGCATGATATACAATATCAGGGTGATACTCTTCCATAATTCTATTCATACGATTTGTATTCCGTACAGACGCAATTAATACCACTAAATTTAATTCTGGATATTTTCTTATCAGCTCCTGCTGTATCTGATAAGCGTTATTTTCATAAATATCTACAATGATTAACTGTTTAGGCTTATGACTCGCGAGCTGTCTGCACAGCTCACTTCCAATAGAACCGCCTCCCCCTGTAATCAAAATCACTTTATTTGTGACATACTCCATAATGGATTCAATATCAATCTGTACAGCTTCTCTTCCCAATAAATCTTCCACTGCCACATCTCTTAATTGACTCACTGTCACATCTCCATTTACCATCTGATAAATTCCGGGCAATATCTTAATATTACAATCTGTATCTTTGCAGATCATAATAATTTCTGTCACTAATACCTTGGGCGCAGAAGGCATCGCGATAATAATCTGGTCTATATGATAAAGCCGCGCCGCTTCTACAATATAATCTCTATTTCCCACCACCTTCACTCCATGAATAAACTTTCCTATTTTCTCTGGATTATCATCTATCACACATTTCGCTATTGTAGTCAGATATTTACTCGTCACAATCTCTTTTAAAATGCTATTTCCTGCTTCTCCTGCCCCTATCACCATTACATTTTTCAGATTACCACTCTTTTTCGCCCTCCATTGATTCCGCTTTGTGCGCAAAAATCGATAAACAAGCCGACTACATAAAATCAGAAGCAAAAATATCATCCCATACATGGGATAATAACTTCTTGGCATATGCCCCCCTGTGCCCAAAATTCCTGCCATCTGTAAAAGAGAAGAAATCACACAAGCAGATATTATATTTTGCATCTCTGCGATTCCAGCATATGCCCATAGACTATGATAAAGACGAAATGCATAAAATACCACTAATGTCACAATAATATTAAGCGGCATGTAACGCCATAATTCCTCTAAATATTTCAATTCAATACTATAATAATCTAATTCAAATCTCATCAATAATGCTAATATCCCCGCTCCCACCATCGCAATAATATCATACATCATCAAAAAAATTCTTCTAGACCATAGCTTTTTATCTATATTTTTCATATTTATCTTCCTACCTTTTATCCTATGAACTTTATCTCAACTTATCCAAATCTTCTCTTTGCTCTATCCTATATCCCTAAAACACCCTCTCTCAAGAAAAACTTTTTCGCGTTCTTTTCCTATGATTTTTTAAATAATTTAAGATACCAAAAGTGATACAGACTCCTAAAAAAGCCCCAAAACTATCCAGCAAAACATCTCCTATCTGACAGCTTCTTCCCGGAACAAAGTATTGATGTAATTCATCACTTGCCGCATAAATAACGCAGAATCCCGTGCTGAAAAGCAAATAGAATCTTTTCTTTTTATAAGAAAACCAATTTTCTATATTAAAAAGTACTAAACTTCCCAAAACAGCATATTCCATCACATGTGCTGTTTTTCTGACAAGGAATTCCAACCTTTCCCATGACAACAGCCTATCTAAAATAGAAAAACTTTTTCCTGCTTCTTGTAATCCAGTAACCACTTGTCCGCTCAACTCACTAGATTCTGCCGCAGGCTGCGCAGAATAGACAAATATTATTATCATCCAAAAGAAAAGCAGCATAACCCCTATCATTTTTTGTACTTTCATCTCTCTTCTCCATATTCTTCTAAATTATAACATTTTTCATTTTCTATCCTTCTTATTTTACTGATACTTTTCTCAAAAGTAAAGTACTTCTTTATAGGAGTAATATCTTCATTCTAAAGTTAAGAAAAAACAAGTAAAATAATACCATTATAATATCAATTTATAAAATATTATTTTTCTTGTTTTTTATTTCAAAAAAACATTTCTATATTCTTAAACAGAACTTTTGCCTTACTAATCCTTTAATAACTCAAAACGCTTTTTTGTCTTCTTATTTTTCCAGCAAATTCTTTTCCAAACACCTTCTTAAAAAAAGCTAAATAACTCTCTTTTTCTTTATTAAACTCCTCTCTTTTTTCCTCACTCATCTCATACAATTCCACATCTAATTGCTCTTCAAAACTATCATCCCACTCCTGAAGCAGTGTTTCAAATAATTGTTCTGGATCTTCCATATACTTCGCATAAAATCCGATGCCATCATAAAAAACTACAATATATTTTTCCCCCTGCTTTACCACTTCAAATTCTTTATCCTCTTCCATGAATTCTTTAAATCTGTTCATAACCTTTGAATAAAGTTCTTCATTTTTCATAAAAGATTAATCCTCCCTCATATTTATTTATGTTTATAACGAATACCCGATTCTTTTTATTTCTATAGAAGGATATTTGTTAAAATATTCCCTTATTCCTTTTTCATCTTATTCTCTTATTATCATATCATAAATATCTTACAAAACAAAATGGTAATTCTTACAATTTTCAGAAAAATAATTGACAAAGAAAATGAAAAAAACCATTTTTAACATTTTTTTTCATTTTTTATTTTATTTATTTTGTAAATATTCTGCAATACAAACCTAGATTCCCGTTATATTCCTTTTTCTTAATATTTTCCCAATAAAACTGAAGTACACAATTGTCGAAACTATTGCACTTATAATATCAGTAATAGGTTCTGTAAAAAATACATTTTCAATGGGAAAAAAAACTGGTATTAGAAATATCCCTAAAAAATATAATCCCTTTCTAAAAAAAGAAAGACTAATCGCTAAATTAGCAATCCCCATACCAGTAAAGCCATCTACAATCGTATATTGTAATGCTAAAGGTATGATTCCTAATGTATATACCTTAATCGCCCATACCGTTAAAGAAATATATGCTTCATTTTGGGTGAATATTTTCACAAAATATTGTGGTATTATCTGAGCTGTCAAAAACAAAATACCAGTAAAAACCAATGCATATGCTGCAATATATTTTTCTGCCTTTTTTATTCTCTCTGCATTTCCTGCCCCATAATTATATGCTAAAATAGCCTGTGTTCCTCCTGTGATTCCGCCTAACGGCATAGTCACCAAAAGCATAAAACTCTGTACAATTGTTCCACAAGTCAATAACATATCCCCTCTTACCCCTCCATATTTTTGCAGTATAGCATTTAACGAGATAATCAAAATATTATCAAAAGCGATGATAATAAATGGTGTAAACCCCAATGTCAACACTCTTTTCATAATATTTTTATGATAGCCGCCAAATGTGATTCTAATTGGCACTTTTTTACTGAATAGAAATTGTAATACAAAAATACAAGAAGCCATCTGAGATAAAATAGTTGCGAAAGCTCCTCCCTTTACTCCCATATGGAAAACAAAAATACAGATAGGATCTAAAATAATATTACAAACAGCTCCAATTAAAACAGAAATCATGCCTATCTTCGCAAATCCCTGACAAATAATAAATTGATTCATGCCCACTGTTAAAAGAGCGAATACTGTTCCCATTAAATAAATTGTGATATATTCATTAGCATAAGAAAAAGTTCTCTCTCCTGCTCCAAACCACCACAACATCTGTTCTTTTAAAAGAAAAGCGACAACCATTAATACTCCTGAAATCACCAATAACATCAAAAAACAGTTCGCTAAAATCTTCTCTGCTCCCTTTTCGTCTTTTGCCCCCATTTTCATACTCATAAGCGGTGCTCCACCGATTCCGATTAATGCCGCAAAAGAAGAGAGCAATGTCACAATCGGTCCACATACCCCCACTCCTGCTAATGCCACTTCTCCAATCTCTTTAATATTTCCGATAAACATTCTATCTACTATACTATAGAGTACACTCACAAATTGAGCGAACATAGAAGGAATCGCTAACCTCATCACCAATTTTCCAATCGGATCTTCCCCTAAATTATTCTCCAACTTCATTTTCCTATCTCACCTATTTTTATAAATTTTTCATACTATCTATACACAACTATCTATGTAAAAGCATCTGACTTATCTTTGCAAATTCTCTTTTAAAGTTATAATACGCGATATAATATATAAAATAATTCACCTTTCGTCAATATAAATTTAAAATTGAGTTCAAATAAATTTTAAGAAGTTAAAAAATGGTTTATAAAAGATCCGCAAAAGGTTCGCGGCGGCAAAGAAGGTTTCCAACGAAGCCGCGCTCTCGCTCCGTTCCAGACGTAACGGACACTAAATTCG
>CANRVK010000070.1 GCA_947643285.1 uncultured Eubacteriaceae bacterium | reverse complement strand
CGCTTTCGCCTTGGCGGCTTAGAAGCGGGGGACTTCCTTGATGAGGTTAAAGAATACATCTTTTATCCTCTTAAATGGTCAAATCATTTTCTATTTTATACTGAACAGCCTGCTCAAATACTTTAGATAACACTTGACTGAATAGCCCTGCAATAAAAAACACCAATATAATAATTAGCGTTGCAGGAGTAACGATTATCCATAATCTAATTGACGTAACAATAGAAATACCCAAACTATACTTCGCCATCTTCTTTAAGCTCTTTACATTTTCCTCTATAAAACAATTCCCATTCATCACTGTCTGAAACATTTTTCTTAATTCTTTTATAATAAAAACTGCTAATATTCCAGAAATAAAAAACAACACACACATACTAATATAGTGAGTTTGAAAAGTAGGATACCATTTTCCCGCAAATTTAAAAATAAAAGGCAATAAAAAACAAATCAAACTTCCACTATAAAACATAATATCTAAAATAAATTTTGTAATTTTCGTTATTTTATCCTCTTTCACCATTAAAAACCTCCTATCTTTTTTCTCACTATACCACAAATAATATTGTTTTTCAATATATTTTTATCGTAAAACGATAAATATTTATTTCCATAACCCATTCAATCAAATATCTATCTAAAAATTTTAATCCTTTTAGACGTAAAAAAGACACATGGTTTACAATTTACTGTTCCATGCGCCCTTTACGCTGTTATTTTAATATTAAATTGTTGATTATTCCAGTTGCATAATTTCGGCTTCTAATTCTTTGATGTCATTATCACTCAAATCAGGAAAGCAATTAGATACTTCATCAATTTTTATCTTTCCTAATTTCAAAAGCCTATAGGCATTTTCCTTTATTTCTTTGTAATGCTCACTTTTGATAAATGACTTCATTATCTGTTCTTCATCAAACAAACTCATCATAATCGCTTTTCCTTGTCAAGTGAATATTCCTTTAAAACATTCCTGTCCTTGCATATGCGGATTGTTTCCGTAATTGCCTTTTGTGTTATTCCATACTGTTTTGTCTGCTCGAAAACTTTGCAGAAAATGATGTACTGATTGATAAATCCCACGTTTGAAAGGACACTTTTACTTGGTCAACTCCTATCCATATACTTTCTATATGTCCATCTTCGGCAGGAAAACTATTCTTTTTTTCTATCTCCATAAACTTCACCTACTCTTTCAAAGGACTCAGACAACATGAAATTTAACCCATCAAGTATTTTCCCATATATAGTTATCCATTCGGATAATCCATTCTCCTTAAAAAGCAGAACAACGGAAAGAATTTGATGAAACAATTCTTCTCTTGTAATATTTTTTCTATAATTTTCATCATCATAAAAATCATTTTCAACCCATTTGTAGCACTCATATGGAGTATTATTAAAATCTATTCCCCATTCATATACTTCTAAAGGTCCAAAAGACACTTTTTTTATTATAATAATATCCCCATTTTCATTAGAAACTAAATCAGGTTTTGTATAACACCAATGCTCAATAAAAACTGATTTATTTTTCATTGTATTCACCTCTAAAAGACATCATCAAATCCCGAACCTGTGTCAATGCCCTCGTTGACCGCAGCCAGTCTTACATTTACTCTACACAACTGTTCCCATAATATACCCATTTGCAAATAATTTCTTCCCAGTCGGCTCATGTCTTTCACAAATAGTTTATAGTTCCATAAAACAAAAAATTTTTTTGTTTTACAGCAGCCCTATTCAGAATCAATATAAATTACTATCTCCCCTTATCACTGCAAAAAGATTTATTCCTATTTTATCCTATACTTCAACAAACTTCATAAACAATAGCTGCATCCATAAACTAGCTTCCTGCAAGAACATCTTCCAAAAGAAGCCCCTTGGAAGACGTCGGTGAACCCATTGGGTTCAGAGAATTTAATGAGCTACGTCTGGAACGGAGCGAAAGCGCGGCTTCGTTGGAAGATGTTCTTGCAGGAAGCGAAACTGGAACGGAAAACTAATAACTCCAAACCAATCCCTTTTCTAAAAATAAATAACTCTATATACCAACAAATTATTTTACAATTCAATTCTAATATTTTTATAAAAAACTCTCTTTTTTCCAACTATATTCTTTCTCTATAAAAATCCTCTTCTCTTTTCCATTCATTTTCACCAAGATTTCACCTGCTTCTATCGCCTTTATTCTCATTTGTATCACTTCTTTTTCTTTCCAGATAAAATCTATTGTATATCCGCCTCTCGCTTTTAATCCTTTTACTCTTCCATTTTTCCATTGTTCTGGTATCGCAGGCAGCAATTCTATCTTTCCCTTTTGGCTCTGTAATAACATCTCGCAAACAGCCGCTGTATAGCCAAAATTTCCATCTATCTGAAAAGGAGGGTGGGCGCAGAATAAGTTCGCATAAGTTCCTCCTCCCTGAACTCCAATTTCTTTATCATTCACAAATCGCAATTGATTTTTTAATAGTTGATAAGCTCTTTCTCCATTCTTTAATCTAGCCCAGAGGTTTGCCTTCCATGCAATACACCATCCTGTTCCATCGTCTCCTCTGCGATTTAATGTCACTTTACAAGCGTCTTCTAACTCTTTCTCTCCTTCTATTAAATCCGCAGGATATAAACCATATAACTGAGATACATGTCTATGCTTGATATCTGTTTCTTCATAGTCTTCATACCATTCCTGAAGCTGTCCATACTTTCCTATTTTCCAAGGCGGTAACTTCCTTAATTTTTCCTCTATTCCATAGCTATCTTCTATCTGTAAAATTTCGCATATTTTTTGATAATAAGTGAATAAATCCTTATATATACTGATATCCATCGTAGAAGCTATGGTGACGGCATGAGGTTTTCCATCTTCCCCTAAAAATAAATTTTCTGGAGAAGTAGAAGGTATAGTCACAAGATAATCTTCATAAGAGGTTAAGTAAGCAGCATAAAATTCTACTGCCCCTTTAATCAGTGGAAATGCGATATCGTTTAAAAATGTTTTATCTAAAGTATAACAATAATGCTCCCATAAATGCCTGCAAAGCCATCCAGAACCCATCATCCACATTCCATATACACAAGAATTTTCATCTTTTGCCAAACCTCCAACAGGAGTTGTCTGTCCCCAAATATCTATATTGTGATGCGCTACCCATCCCGGCAGCCCATATAAATCTTGTGCCGTTTTCTTTCCATTTTCTGCAGCCTTTTGTATCAGTGTAATAAGTGGCTCATGAAATTCACTTAAATTACAACTTTCTGCCATCCAATAATTCATCTCTGTATTGATATTTGTCGTATAATTAGAACTCCACGGCGGGCGCATAGAAACATTCCAAATTCCTTGTAAATTAGCGCATTGTGTTCCAGCCTTAGAACAGCTAATAAGCAAGTATCTCCCATAATGAAATAATAATGCAATTAATTCTAAATCCCCGTGTTTCTGAAATCTTTTCAGCCTTTCTTTTGTTGTAATTTCTTCTCTTTCTTCTTCCTCTTCTAATTGAAACTCCACTCTATCAAAATAAAAAGCAAATGCCTTTTGATGTTTATATTTTAAATCATAATAATCTGTTTTTATTATCCTATCTAATGTTTTCTTACATTTCTCTTTTAAATCTATCCCCCAAACTCCATAGTCTGTTTCTCCTGTTAAATAGATCACTACTTCCTTGGCTTTTTCTATTACTATAGTATTTTCCCTTTTTTTCATTTCCCCTTCTATGCACCATGCTAAAGCCTGTAACGCAAATCTTATTCCTTTTCCTTCTTCATATTGAATGGGTTCTTCACAATTATAATAATTAGGTGCAACATAACTAGGCGCTCTTCCTTCTATACCGATCTGATTTGAGCCTTTTATCTCATAAAACTGATGATGTAAAGGACTTTCTAACATGATCTCCATCGTGATCTCTGGTTTATCTGCCTGAATATGAACAGCTAAAAAATTATCCTCTATACTGACAAACATTTCTTTTTTTATTTTTACAGAAGATGTTTCAAAAGATGTAGTCTGTATCGCTGTATTTAATTCTAAATCTCTGTTATACTTTTTTATCTCTGATTCTACCTGTAGTTTCAATACTAAATCACCAGCAGGTAGATAACTTTCTGTCCAATCTCCCAAAACATTTTCTTTTAAATAATCCTCTGCCTCTTTTTCCTGTCTTTTCTTTAATAATTCTCGTATAAACTTCCAATCTGGCTTCCCCTTTGTATTCCCTTTTTCTCTCCCAAAACCAGACCAAAGCGTATCCAAGTTTAAATTGATTCTATCCTCTTGTATCCGTCCATATGTCATAGCCCCTAATGATCCATTTCCCAATGGAAGAGCCTCTTCCCAGATTTCAGCCGGAGCATCATAAATAAGTTTCCAGTTTTTCAACTTTCTTTCCTCCCTAAGCGCTTTATCTGCTCATCCAAGCCCCATTTGTGAAATCTGGAATCGCAACTGGTTGTCCTCCCAGTGCAATAGATTGTTCTGACAACGCGGATATACTCATCCAAGCTGCCATATCATAGACATCAATAGGAGTCTGTGTTTTATTTTTCACACTTTCTACAAAATCACAAAATACCAGCCAATCCATTCCTCCATGTCCCTGTTTTACTCCCTCTTTTAAATATCTTTTCCATAGAGGATGTTCATATTGTTCTATATATTCTTGTGCATTTCCCCAATGCTTTTTCCAATCAAAATGGTCTTTTGTATGCTCTTGTCCATCTATAAAAATAGAATCATTTTCTTCACAATACATTCCTTTTGTCCCTTGTATAGTAAAACCTCTAGAATAATATCTAGGAAGAGTAGTATCTAAAGTCAATAAAATAGTTTCTCCATTTGCACATTTAATGATTGTATTTACAACATCAGCCTGATGAAATTCTGTTTTCAACAGTTCACTATCTGCCGCTTTATTTTCCTTTATAAAATTCTTTAAACCTGCTGCTTTCGATGCTATAGAAGTCAAACTCAACATACGGTTTCCATGATTGATATGAAGTATTCTCGCAATAGGCCCTAATTCATGAGTTGGATAGTTCTCTGTATTACGATGAATATAATTCCTCAGCCGATAATGTCTATTTTCCTTTCCAAATGTGACTTCATCTCTCAAATCATGTTTATAACCGCCTTCACAATGCACAATTTCTCCAAACACTCCTAATTCCACCATATGAGCTATCATCATCTCTGTTCTTCCATAAACACAATTCTCTAACATCATGACAGGTACATTTGTCCTCTCATAAGCTTCTACTAACTTCCAACACTCTTGTATAGAATATGCACCACCTACTTCACATCCTACATATTTCCCTGCTTCCATCGCTTCTATCGCAATTTTCACATGATTATCCCATGAAGTACATAAAATAACCGCATCTATCTCTTTCATAGCGAGAATTTCTTTATAATTATTTGTTATTTTAGGACATTCTTGTCCATTTTCTTGTATAATTTTTGCAGCACTTTCACATCTGTCCTGATAAACATCACATACTGCCTCTATTCTAACATCTGGATGCTGTAAAAATACCGGCTGTAATAATCCAATCCCCCTCGCTCCTAAACCAATCATACCTATTTTAATCTTTGTGTCCATCTTTTTCTCCTTTTTATATAAATCTATTATTCCTTCAAAAAACACCTAGCCTTTATGCTAGGTGTTTTTTAATCCTTCTCTCCTATTTCATTTTCAATCTTTTGTTTTTAAAACAAAATACTGAACCCAGCTTCTCCGTTAATTACAACTTACACCACCATCGATCACGATAACTGCACCATTCATAAATGCAGCATTCTCACTGGCAAGAAACAGCACTGTAGATGCGATATCTTTCGGTTTTCCTTGTGGAAGTGTACTATCTAATCCAGACATAACTCGTTCTATTCCCATCTGACTCATTTGTTGTCCATTCATAACCTCAGTTTCTACTCCACCGGGGCAAATGACATTACAACGAATCTTTTTCTTAGCATACATATAAGCAGTATTTTTAGTTAATCCAACTAGAGCATGTTTAGAAGTCGTATATGCTGCTCCTGCAC
Source organism: uncultured Eubacteriaceae bacterium (assembly GCA_947643285.1). GTDB lineage: Bacteria > Bacillota > Clostridia > Lachnospirales > Lachnospiraceae > MGBC136627. The sequence continues at coordinate 6,099 of CANRVK010000070.1, read as the reverse complement.
GACAGCCACAAATGCCTCCAATAGAAGCGATATTAACAATATTTCCGCCATCTTCCTGAGTTTCCATTACCTGAATCGCTTTTCTTATCGCATACATTGGTCCAGTAATATTCACAGCCATAACCTTATCCCATAATTCATTCGTGACTTCACCTATCGGTTTAAATTCATCTAACACTCCTGCATTATTTACTAATATATCCAGCTTGCCACACTCTTTTAAAGCAAACTCGATCATTCCTTCATTGACAGCTTGAGAAGAAATATCTCCTGCATATGGAAGAATCTTTCCTGCAAATCCCTCTGCACTCTTTGCTAACTCTTCCAATCTCTCTGCTCTACGAGCAACTGCGATAACAACTGCTCCTTCTTTTGCGAACTCCAAAGCAATTTCATACCCCATACCAGAGCTTGCTCCTGTAACAATTACAGATTTTCCTTCAAATTTCATTATGTAATCCTCCTATGTTTTTTTTCATTATAACATATCTTTAATATAAATAAAACTATCCATGAATAAATTTATCAAAACACAGTTATCATTCAAGGGACTTCTTATGGAATACCTCCTTGCCTCCGCTAGTTAGTTGACTATTCTGCTTTTAGAGAAGAGGTTTCACGATAATAATAGAATAAAAAGGAGAAACTGTTACCTTAACGCAAACTTTTTTATAAAAATACTTGACTTCAAATTCTTCTTATGATATAGTTTTATTGTTGTGATGAACAAGGAAATATTTAAGCAGTTGTGGCGGAATTGGCATACGCGTTAGACTAAGGATCTAATGAGCATTGCGCTCGTACGGGTTCAAGTCCCGTCAACTGCATTATAAAAAAGCAGCTATAAAATAAATCTAAAAATTTATTTTGTAACTGCTTTTTCCCTTTCATCCATTTGTAGCAATAAAAGTATTATACCCTCTACTTCTTAATTGTTGTTCCATTCTAATCGCATTATCTAATAATTCATAAGCCCCTACTTGAATTCGATAGATATCATTTTCTAATAATATAAATGCTGGATAGCCTTCATTCTGTAACTGATTTAAAAATCGTACTGCATTTTGATAATTACGAAAAGCCCCTACTTGAACACGATATAATGGTCGCCGCTGCCCTTCTTCCAATTTTGGAGGAACATCTTGTGTTATTTCATCTTCCATTGAGTTTGAATTTTCTGAATTCTCCAAATTTTCATTTTCATTTGAAGGTTCTTCTTTTCTCAAAACCGTTAATATTGCCATCGCAATTTCCCTAGCCAACGGATAAAATTTCTCATCAAATATCGCATTATCTCCTTCATTATCAATAAATCCCACATCTAATACTACCGTTGGCATTTTTGTTCTTCGTAAAATAATGGCATCAGGACGTGCTAAAATACCTCTATTAGAATATCCTATCTTCTCTAATCCTTTTAACAACTCATTTGCCATCTCTTCTCTTAATCCAGATACTTCATAAACGGTTGCTTCTGCTCCATTGGCAGAATTAGCTGTATTTGTACTATTCCGATGTAAAGATAAAAAAAAGTCGGCATTTACTTTATTCCCCATTTCCGCCTTTTCTAAAGGTGTATTATATGTATCAGACACCCGAGTATAATATACATCTTCCCCATTTTTCTGCAATACTTTTCCTACTTCTAATCCTAACCGTAAAACATCATCTTTTTCTCTTCTCCCTTTATATGCCGCTCCTGAATCACTGCCACCATGCCCCGGATCAATCACAATTTTCGCCATTTTAATACTCCTATTGCACTCATACACTTATTAAATGATATGCGTAAATTTCTAAGAGTATACATATAGACTTCTTACGAAAATATAGAATAACTCATACTAAAAAAATAATCTCTCCATCATTTTTTTATCATAGAAAAAATATCATATTCTTATTTATTTTTTCAGATAAGAATATGATATTTCTATCCTAAATTTAGTTACTATTCTACCTTTTTATTCATGAAACTATTCATAAAACGCACTTTTCCCAAAAAGTAGAACAGCCAACCAACCAGCGGAGGCAAGGAAGTATTCCATAAGAAGCCCCTTGGAAGACGTCGGCACTTAATGAGCAAACCCGCAAGAAGCGGGTTCTGCGAATTTAGTACCGCGTAGTCTTACACGGAGCGAAAGCGCGGCTTCGATGGAATACTTCCTTGCCGCAGCGTCTCTTTGCTTCTAAACCTAAACTACAACTAAATTTTCTATGCTCTTTTTCTCAGACTTTTCTCTTTTTATTGGATAGTTTCTCCACTTATACTTCCACTTCCTGTTGTATTGGTATTAGAATCAGAATTAGTAGCAGATGTTTCATCTCTATTGTCTGTTCCTGTAATTCCTATATCTGTAGCTAAATCATCTACTCCATTTTCTATCCCATTTCCAATATCTTCTAACGCTCCGCCATTATTTGTTCCATTCGTGGATGCATTTGGAGTTGTTCCCTCATTCGTAGATTGTGTTTCATTGCCAGTGCCTGAAGTAGTCGAAGTAGTATTGTTATCTGTTGCACTATTATTATTGTTATCTCCACATGCAGTAAGCATACTCATTGTAACTACTATCATTGCAATCAATAGACCATTTTTCATTTTTCTCATAATAAATATCTCCTTTTCCTAAAATAAATTAATGACAAAGAGTCCATCTCTGAGAGCATTCTCTTTGTCATTAATATGTGCGTTTTCTCTATTTATTATTCACTAAATTTTTGAAATCCTTCCAAAATTGTACTCTTATAATTTTCAAAATCCCTCTTATTCACTAAATATCTAGCCTCTCCATTCACACTTGCAAGATAGAAATTTGAGTCATACACGGCAAATTTTAACACAATATCTTCTTTTTCGTCATTTCTTTTAAAAGTCACCTGAAAATTAAGCCATTCGATTTCTTCCTCTACCATTTCCACTATTTTTTCTGCATGGATGGAGATGAGAGTTCGATAAAGACTGCGTATTTCTGATTCTCTTTGTTCTTGTTCTTCCTCTATGCTAGTGCTTTCTTCCTCACCCTCATTTTCTTTTGGAGATGTCTTTGGAATATCCTTTAATCTTAAAATCATTTTCTCTTCTTGTACTAACACTTCATCTACGGTTTCAATATTCACTAAAGCAAAATATTTATAGATATATTCATTCGCTGTATAGGACATAATAGAATCAATCGTGGATGCACCGATGAAATTCACTTTATTAGAACCTTCTTCCATCGCATAATAATACTCACCGCCATCACTATTTCCAATTAACATAGTATAAGACTTTTCTTCTAATGTTCCTGTTTTAGAATCTATATAATGAAAAGAAATCTTTCCTTTCGGATTTGTAAATCCCATTTCCTCTAACTGTTCCTCAGTAAATGGAGAAGATTGAAAAGCAGCTAATTTTGCATACATTATATTTTCTATTTTCTGTAATTGTGTATCTATCAAGGAAGAATCTGCTGCGATTTCATGTTCAAATGGACTGGTAAGATACCAAGAAATCAAATTGCTGCTATCATAAGAAGATTCTTCTAATGTTTCCAATTTTATTTCCTGTCCATTCCAAGTTAAGGATAACTCATCAATACTAGAACTGTCTATCGTTGGAAATATATCTGCTTGTGCCATCTCATATATTGGATAATCAAAATAGGAAAATCTATCACTTCCTATTGTATAAACACCTTCTACTCCATCTATATAGGCATAATAGTCAGATGTAATAGGGTTTTTAATCCCCAAATATAAGGTAGTCTGTTTTTGATCAGATGTTGTTACTGTAATAGTATAAGCTGGTTTTTCTAATCCATACTCATTCAAATTGTTTGTGGTTTCTTCTATTGTTCTAGTCGCAGCTAAATTTGTAAAAATACTGATCATATTGGTAAGATAATTCTGTAAAAGCGGCAGTTCTGGATTTGATGTATATATCCAAGTATCCTCTTTTTTTTCAAATTCCATTGTATTATTTTCTTTTATATAAGATAGTTTCACAATATCTTCTTTGTTTAAATTTAATAATGTTTTTGTTTCCTGTGTTTCTGTCTGTGTAGTTTCTTCTTCCTTTTCTTTTTGTTTTTTATTATTCATTATTATAATTCCATAGACTCCGATTAATAAAACAAGAAATATACCTAAAATAAATATTGTTTTCTTTTTTTTCATTATCGATATCTCCTTTTTAACCATACGATAAAACCAACTATAATAGTCACTAATGGAATCACAATTAAAATCAAAATGGTTAAATACGTTGATGTTTTTGCTGTAATCTGTAAACTTGACATACTAAAAGATTTTTCTTCAATGGCGATACTATTATCCATTTCGCAAAGCCAGCCCAGACTATTTATCACTAATTCATAATTGCTTCCACTCACTTGCAGATTTGCCGAATCATCTAACATATATCCTGAACTATATGCAACTAATTTTGTTTCTTTCTCATCATGAATTTCACTGACAGCCACTCCTATGGCAAATGGTCCATCTATATCCCCATCTTGTTTTTCAATACTCTGAACCTGACTATTTTGTAGTGTTCTTAAAAAAGAACTATCAGAAGTAGTTAATAAAGGAGCATATTCAATCGAACTTCTAGCTGTATCTGCTTTTCTCATTCCTTTTGCTTCCGGCAGGAAAATATTATAACGATTTTCTATAATGCTATTTGTGATATCATGTGTTTCTTTATTTGGTGCTAAATAATAGGGATAGGGATAAAAGAAATTGCCACTATTCTTTTCTACAATTAATCCGTCAAATACTTCTATTCCATAATAATTTAATACCATATTTAAGTTCGTTTTTCCTCCCGTTTCATAGCCATCTACCACAAACGCAGAGCCGCCTTTTTCTAAATATTCTAATAGCTTATCAGATTCTTCTTTAGAAATATCCACTTTTGGCGCATTGATAATAATCCCTTTTGCATCATCTGGAACAGCTTCCACAGTAGCTAGATTTAAAGTCTTTAATTCAATATTTCCTTTGGTAATTAACTTAGATAGTTCTTCACTGATCTCTCCTTCTCTATGTCCTTCCAATGTATAAACAACTGGAAGATCATTCGTAGTGACATAATTAATCGCACTTGTGATTTGCCCTTCTCCATCAAATCCTGTAATCTGCTCCCTATAAGTATTATAATTCATACTTGTAGTATATAAATCAGAAGCTTGAATGAGTTTATATCTCTTTTCACTCACTACTAATAGACTTCCAGAACTCACATTTTCAGTTGTGTATTCTAATATAAAATTAGGATGTAAAATCGGATCTACCGTTTCTACTTTTATATGTTCAGAAAGCGCTTTATAATTATTTAACATCTCCATCACAGTTTCATCTTCCGCGCCTGTCTGTGCAATGACATAAACAGTGATATCCTCTCCTAAGCCTTTTAAAAATTCTTTTGTTGTATCCGTCAAAGAATACATCTGGTTAAAACTCAAATCCACCTTTGTTATATTCGATGGCAATGCATTTACAATTAAATTAATCACGATTACTATTAAAATGGCAGCAGCGATGATTCCCACACTATAAGAACCACTTTTAAATTTACGATTTTGAAATGTTTCCTTCAGATTCTTTTTCACCACAATTTCCTCCTAGCTCCATCTTCTTTTCTGTATGGACTGTACAGTAAAAAACAAAAATAATCCTATCACTGATAAATAATAAACAATACTTGAAATATCTAAAATACCATTTTGAATCATATTATTTGATGCAGAAGCTAAATCTAATGTATTTAATACTTTCGCAAATCCTCCTTCAAATATAGTTTTCTTTCCTATATAAAGGGCAAAAAGAATACCTTCTGCTATAATAAATAATCCTACAGATAAAATAATATTTTTTGTCATAATATAATATCCCAGACAGAGCAATATCATAAGTATAGTAAAAGCAATCAATGATGTAATAGCAGTATTAGATAAAAAGCTGGAAATACCAGTAATTAAATAAGTGACTAATAATACACTAAAGGAAATTACACCTGCAATAATTTGACTTTCTGTAATAGAAGAAATAAATAAACCAACTGCGATATAAGCAGCTCCTAATAAAAAAAATCCGAAAATAGCCAGATAAGACATT
>CANRVK010000069.1 GCA_947643285.1 uncultured Eubacteriaceae bacterium | reverse complement strand
AAGGGCTGCGAATTTAGTACCATTACGTCTGGAACGGAGCGAAAGCGCGGCTTCGCTGGAATACTTCCTTGCCGTAGCGATCCCTTTGATTCTAAATTCTAAAATATATTCAACTATTATAACACTATTTCTAAATATTCACTTCTTGTAAATAAACAACAAATACCTAAAAAACTCATCTATCTCAAATTCTAATTTTCATCACACATTTTGTAAAAGTATGTTCTTCTTCCCTATGTGACACAGCCTTATGACCATCTTTTGGAAATGCAATATAAAACATTCCTTCTGAAATCAGCATATGATGTATTCTCTCTCCGTCCAGCCTTTCTGCATCTTTCTCTTCATCATATGGAATCACTGTTTTCAGATCTGAAACTGCCGACCATGCCATCTCCTCACAACCTTTCAGCATAATCTGCACATCTGCATACTTTCTATGTGCTTCAAAAGTTCCTTCCATAAGTGGCTTCGTTTTCCCCGTCTGAATCATGAAATATCCGCCCTCAAATATATATTTCCCTTCTTTCCACTCTTCCAATTTCAAAAACTCCTGCCACCCATTCTTCAAATTTGGAAGCAACTTCTCATAAAAAAGTAAATTTTCCGTCTTATCAATTATCATACTCTCTGCCCTCTATTTACTCTGTGCCGCTGTCGGATTATACAAACCACCCTTTTCTCTCTTTGCTCCCAAAACATCTTCTTCTGAAAAACTCATATACTTCACACCAATACGATTTTTATATGCAAAAGCCAAATGCAACTTCCCATCTCTTCCCTGCATCAAATATGGATATTCATACTGCTTATTATTAGTTCTATTCTCTTCTCCCATAAATCCTTCTCCCCGCTCCATATAACGGATAACTGGCCATGTAATTCCGCCATCTTCAGATAACGCCACAGCCACTGGACATCTTAATCCCGGCCATGCTGCTACCCCCGGCTTCGGGTCTGACGTACAAGTAGGATTATAAGCTATCGCAATTCTTCCACTTTCCAATTTCAACGCACTAATGCTGGAATTATTATTTGGAAGCACAGTAGGAAATGGTTTTGTCCATGTATCCCCATTATCTGAAGATTCACTCCGATAAATAAAATCTGCCGCACGACTTCTCATAAATGCCACGGGTTTTCCCTTCTCTAATTCCACCACATTCGCATGAACATATCCATGACTTTCTGGCATCTCTACCATTTTCCATGTCTTTCCTTGATCATCAGAAATCTGAAACACCGTCGGATCTCCTGCCAACCCAGACTCTGAATCCGTGCATAGCCAATTTCCAAAAATCCATCTTCCATTTTCCAACACTTGAATCGGTTGCCTGCAAAAACTTCCCTCTCTGTCAAACAACACCTCATATTCTCCCCAAGTCTTCCCACCATCTACACTCTTCTGGCATCGAATAACAGAAGTAAACTGCATATTATCCTTCCCCGGCATACGGTCAAGCTGCGCTGTATACACCGCCCATACCGCCTTATCTGGTCCTAAAAATAAAGAAGGATTTTGCTCACTCCGATATGGATCACAAGATACCTTCACCGGCTCGTCCCACTTTGTAGCATCTTTTTCTAATCTCGCACACACAATACTCACATCTGCATTTCCTTCATAAGATCCTGCAAACCATGCACAAAGTATATCCCCATTTTCAAGTTCCAAAAGCGCTGGAGCATGTGCCGTCTTATAACCTCCCGTCGGAAGCATTGCCTCCACTGTTCCAAGATCCTCATTATAATACATCATCCCATCTGGTGTCAGTCCCATTAAACGCCTGTAATTCATATTTCATTCTCCCTTTCTTATCTTATTTTTTCATAAATCTATTGTTGCATAATATCATGAACCCCTTCCCCTAACCTCCACCTATACCCCCAATATAGCCAACTTCAACATTACACATAGATAATCTCAAAAATTAACATCATAAAATTAGTCCTCACACTACAAACTTAGAACACAAAAACTGGATTGTCAACATTTTTTTAAGGTTGTTTTCCCTGTATTGTACCGAAGTCTGATATCCTAAAAAGGAATGTATCCTGTAATGGTTATACCAGTGCACATAATCCCATAACTTTCATTTCAGTTTCGATATGTCTGTAAATGTTTCGTTCCATATGAATTCCATTTTTATGATCTTAAATGTTGCCTCTGCCACCGCATTATCATAAGGGCATCTCTTATGGCTCAAGGAATGCTCTATGTGGAATGTTTCCAACAGCTCCTCCATTGTCTGGTTTTTGAATTCATTCCGAGATCCGTGTGGAACAGGCGGATATCTTCAAGGCTTCCTTCCACGCTTTGGAAAGCTGCTTTTAGCAGCCCTTCCTGCTTCATAACTCCCCGATCCGGCGTCTGGATACCGATTTTCCTGTTTTCATCAGCTCTTTCTTTTGCGTGTGTCGTAATTATTACAGCTTGCGTGGAATATTTCTTTGATTTCCGATATCAGCCCTGCTTCATCAGGACGCTGTTTTGTTTCGGTCATATTGGTACTCCTTTGCTTATTGGTTTTATATTATATGACCTTAAAAAATCTGTCCAGTTTATTGTAACCTATCCAAACTCTTAAGTTGATCACACTGACCTATACCTCTCCACTACAATAAATATAGCTCCACCCTTTTACACTCTTATCAAACCAAAACTCCCCATCTAAAACTCCAAAAACTGAAACAATCTCACTTCCTGATCTAGCCATAATGACAAACCAGCTAAGACAAGGAAGTATTCCATAAGAAGCCCCTTGGAAGACGTTGGTACTTAATGAGCAGTTTCGCAAGAAGCGAAACCGCGAATTTAGTACCGCTACGTCTGGAACGGAGCGAAAGCGCGGCTTCGATGGAATACTTCCTTGTCTTAGCGCCCCCCCTTCAGCCACTATGTACTCCCCTATATCTATTTATACGCCCACATAGACAACTGCGGAAACAGCATATAAATTGCTATAATCAATGTCATAATCCCCCAAAGCGGCAATATCTTCTTTGCAATCGCAAACGGATCTACCTTTGCAATCGGTGCCATAATATACAAACTAACCCCAAATGGAGGAGTAAGCGATCCAATCGCTACGATTCCAGCCATTCCTGCTCCATATACCATCGGATCAATCCCAAATGATGCCGCAATTGGCGCTACAATCGGCACAATAATTGCGATTGGATTCATAAACATCATTCCAATAGACATTACCACAACGCTCGCCAAAATAAACGCTGTTGGAGATGTTAAAATACTCGTAATCGCATTTCCAATAATCTCTCCACCATTTACCACATCCATCAAATTAGAAAATGCAACCGCAAACGCCAACATCATTGCAACAGAAGCCACATTCTTAACAGACCCCACAATCGCATACCACAATCCTTTTAAATCCAGTGACTTATAAATAAACAATGACACAACACATGCATACACAACAGCTACCGCAGCAGCCTCAACAACAGTTAATATCTCTGTAAAAATACCTCCCAAAATAATTGCTGGAGATAATAACCCCCAAATTCCTTGTCCAAACACTTTTCCGAATCCATCTTTTTTCAGTTGCTCATAAGAACTTTTCAATTTCTCCTGATCCCCGGGATCTTTCCGACAATGAAGCAATGTAATAATAATCAATGCTGCCGCACAAGTGAGTCCGATTACCGCACCGACCTTAAACATATCCCCCTCATCTGTCCCTGCCATAGCACAATACTGTAAAATTGCAGAACTCGGTGGAATCAACTGCCCCAAAGAACCAGCCGCCGCAATCATACATGCGAAGAACAGCCTGTCATACCCATATTCAATCAAAACAGGAAGCACCATAGCTCCAACTGCTGCCACAACTGCCATACCAGAACCAGAAATCATTCCATAAAAAATCGCTGTCAAAACCGCCACAAGGGGAATACAAGAGCGAAACTTTCCAAACATATAACGGAATACATCAAAAATCTTCTCTGTCAACTGTCCCTGTGACATCACATTTCCTGATACTACGAATAACGCTATCGCAACATATGTAGTCTTTCCTGCAGCATTCGTCAGCCACCCGACAATATCCTCCATTCCATATAAACCACCGCCTGATAAAAAAGATGGAATTACAAATGCCGCTCCATACGCAGATACCATAGAAAATCCAAGTATCAAAAGTACTACAAAAAATACTCCAAATATTGTGCCGATCATGCTTTCAGCCTCCTCTCTTATACCTCTATCTTGCCTTCACTTTTCACTGCCTTCAAAAACATCTGCACATCTCGAAAAAGATTTAATCCAAATCCTACAAGCGGTGCTAGATAGATAATCCATAGCGGGATTCCTGTCTTTCCCACAGATCCTGCAGCTTTTGTATGGCTGACAAACAGAATCGCTCCATAAATAAAAAGTATTGATAATATCCCATCTAATACATATTGTACTGCAAATAATATATGTTTTACCTTTTCAGGATATCTTGAAGTAAGTGCATCTACAATAATATTAGCTCCTCGTTTTGTACAATAACTCGCGCAGAAAAAACAGACCCAAATATACGCGAATATAGAAAGTTCCTCTGGAATACCTGTCCATGACGGAATTAAAAACCTGCATATTACATTTAACGCTTCCATCAAAAACATAATAATAATTCCCACTGCAATCACATATTCCTCTAGCCCTTTTAATAACTTTTTATCTTTACTCATGCTGCACCCCTATTCCAATTTTTCTAAATGAGTTTCTATATACTTTTACTTTCCGCCATTCTGATCGCATAATCTATGGCATTTACAAGGCTTAATTCACTCGCCTCTCCACTTCCTGCCTGATCAAAAGCTGTTCCATGATCCACAGAAGCCCGAATAATTGGAAGACCTAGTGTAATATTCACTCCTGCTACTGCATCCCACTTTTTTTCCTCCTGATTATAAACAAACCCCACTACTTTAAGCGGAATATGCCCCTGATCATGATACATAGCCACTACAATATCGTACCACCCACCTCTAGCTTTTGAAAAAATAGTATCTGGCGGAACTGGTCCATCTGCTAAAATTCCTTCTGTTTTCGCAGCTTCAATTGCAGGAGTGATCTCTTCGATTTCTTCTCTTCCAAACATGCCATTTTCTCCACTATGAGGATTTAACCCTGCGACACCCACCTTTGGATTCTCAATCCCCAATTCCTTACAAGCCTGATATGCGATTCGGATCACTTCTAAAACACGCTCCTTCTTCACTCTATCACAAGCCTCCCGAAGAGAAACATGAGTGGATACATGGACAACCCTCAAATTCTCATGCGCCAACATCATAGTGTACTTCTCTGTCCCTGTAAATTCCGCATAGATCTCTGTATGTCCAGAATAATGATGTCCTGCCAGATTCATGGCTTCTTTATTAAGTGCATTTGTCACTGTAGCATCAACCTCATAATTCATCGCCAATTCAATGACCTTTTTCACATACTCAAAAGCCGCATGTCCAGCTATAACAGATACTTCCCCTCGCTTTAGCTCTTGAATATCCACCAGCCCCATATCATATACATCAATCACTCCCGGCTGAAAAACAGCATCCTCTATTTTAGAAATACCATGTATCTTTATTTTATCTTCCATTCCAACAATCTTTACTGCATCCTTCATCACAGATACATCTCCTACTACAACTGGATTGCATCTCTCATACACCTTAGCATCTGCCAGTGCTTTTACCGTAATTTCTGGTCCAATACTAGCAGGATCTCCCATTGTAATCCCAATTATTTTCATTTTCAAAATCTCCCTTCCTGTCATAATATTATTAGATAATCGCAAAACTGATTATCACTTATCCTGAAACTATTTGAATGAAAATGTCATAATATCATTAAATAACTGCAAAACTGATTATCACTTATCCTGAAACTACTTAAATAAAAATCTCATAATCTTATTTAGATAATTACACCCCCAAAACACCATATCCATACTAATTTTTATGAAAATCTCTTTCCTATATCTCCCCACTTAAATTTTCATAACTTATCGTAAATTCCCCTTTCAAAAAATCGTAACACTCCCTTTCCAAAAAGCAGAACAGCCAACCAACCAGCGGAGGCAAGGAAGTATTCCATAAGAAGCCCCTTGGAAGACGTCGGCACTTAGCAAACAGACCGGAAAGGTCTGTGCGCTTAGTACCGCTACGTCTGGAACGGAGCGAAAGCGCGGCTTCGGTGGAATACTTCCTTGCCGTAGCGTCCCCTCTTTCACCTTTCCCATAAACAATCCCTATTCCTTTTTAACTTTCTTAATTCCCCATCATAACATTATTTATTTTTATATTCTGCATAATAAGTATCAATAGTATTCTGAATCGCCGTTTTTGCCTCTTCCGAAAGGATTCCAAAAGGTTTTCGGCATGGTCCTACTGGCTGACCAATCGCATTTGTCGCATACTTCACAATAGAATTTGGATTTCCATATTTAAAACAATCACGTATATGTGCAATAGAATTTTGTGCTTTTTTTGCTCCTTCCAGATCCTCTTCCAGAAATCTCTGATAAATGCTCACCATCACAGTCGGAAGAATATTTGCAATAGCAGTGATTCCACCCTTTCCCCCTGCCATCAACGTCCAGAGAATCAGCGCGTCATTTCCTGAAAGAACAGAGAAATCCATACCTTCAGTCGCCTGAATATATTGCAAAATATTATTAAAATTTCCGCTCGAATCCTTAATTCCTGCAATATTCTCATATTTTTCTGCCAGACGTTTTACAGTCGCTGATGCTAAAGAAGCCCCTGTTCTTGCTGGTATATTATACATAACGATCGGAAGACTGACTGATTCCGCCACTGCCGCATAATGATAATACAACTCATCTTGACTGATCGCCGCAAAATATGGAGTAATTACGGACAAAACATCTACCCCGATTTCCTGTGCTTTTTGAGATAATTCTATCGTTTCCTTTGTACTGACACAACCTGTCCCAGCATAAACAGGCACTCTCCCCTTTACTTCGTCCACAAAAATCTCCATAACACGGATTTTTTCTTCTTTATCCATAATATAAAACTCACCATTTGTTCCCAGACAGAACACAGCATCCACACCTGATGCAATCTGTCTGTTAATCTGTTTTCTCAATTCTTCCTCATGAATACTTCCATCTTCATACATAGAAGTCTGTATTGCCGCAATAATTCCTTTTATCTCTGCCATTTTTCTCCCTCCCGTTCCTATTTCAATACCTTTAAATAAATGCTGCGGATATCCTCTAAACTCAATTCTTTTCTATTATTTACTAAAAGCCTCTGTTGTTTGCTTCCTGCATCTACTAAGAAATCTAAATCGTCTATCTTCACGCCAAAAGTACTCAAATCCGTAGGAATATCTGTATTCTTCACGATTTCTGCTATTCTTTGAATGATATAATCCGCTTTCTCTTCTGCGCTCTTTTCAGAAAATTCTGGATATACCGCATCGCATAAAATAGCAAGCCTTTCCTCACAAGCATCTTTATTAAATGCCATCACATGAGCAAATAAAATCGCATTAGAAACACCATGTGCGATATGATATTTTCCTCCTAATGGATAACTCAATGCGTGAACTGCTGTTGTTCCGCTCCCTGTAATCGCCACACCACCATAAAAAGCTCCCAGCATCATATTATTTTTTGCTTCCATATTATTTGGATTCTGGTAAGCTTCTTCTATATTTCTAAAAATCAGCTTTGCTCCGGCAAGGGCATAAGTGTCACTTAATGGAGTGGCTTTTTTAGAAGTAAAACATTCTACCACATGTGCCAACGCATCTACTCCTGTTGCCGCTACAATTTTAGGTGGAAGCCCTGCTATCGTCTGAGAATCTAAAATCACATAATCTGGAATCATGTTATCGTTCACAATCCCTTTTTTTGATTGTTCTTCTGGAATCGCTACAATCGCATTACAAGTCGCTTCTGCGCCTGTTCCACAAGTTGTCGGAATCATCACTGTTTTCATTTTTTTGTCTGCGAGCAGCGGATTTTCCAATAGGTCTTTTACAGAATAATCAGAGTTCTTCAGCAGAGAACATAATTTTGCCGCGTCCATCACACTTCCTCCGCCTATCGCCACAATCAAATCACCTTCTGATTTATTTACTTCCTCTACTACTCTCTCCACATCTTGATAAGCAGGTTCTGGTTTTAAATCCTCAAAGATTTTATACTGTACTCCAACGTTTTCCAAAACTTCCTGCAAATTTTTTAAAAGTCCTGCTCCTATGACACCTTTATCTGTAAAAATCAATACTTTTTTTGTTTCTTCTTTTTTTAAGATCACTTCTAATTCTTTGATACTCCCTGTCCCTGCAAATACACAAGATGGGATTTTAATTTGATATGCCATGATTTACCTTCTCCTTCACTCTATTTTTTTAAAATATCTACTATATTTTCCAAAAGTTTTTCTTCCCCAAATCCTCCAGATTTTGTAATAATATGATATTCTTTATTTTTATAGGTCAATTTTGTGAGTACACAGCCGGGAGAAATCTCACAGATCGGTTTTAATTCCCAATCATCGATTTCTTTCATAAATCCTAATAGAGTATCCCCTCCTGTAACCAAAAGAACTGCCTTTAATCCCTCATCTAAAATCTTCCGTAAAATAATGCCCAATGTTTCAGAAATTCTGCAGCGTATTTGATCTATAGATAACTGATTTTGTTTCGCATAATCCGATGTTTGACCTTTTTCTGCGTCATTACTATCAAGAATACAACAGCTATTTTCTTTAAAATCTCCCACCCATTTCTGAATGATGTTAGTTCCCTTTTCTGTCATCCAATACTCTTTTTCCAGCTTCTGCTCTGCGGTCAGATGAACTCTCTGATATCCACAGCTCTCTCCATATTCTAACTGTTTTCTTGTAATAGGATTTACGCTTCCACAAATCACGAAAAGCTGTTGTTCTAATTTCTCTTTTTTGTAAGATGTTCCCTGTAATCCTAATAACTCTGGAAGTATAGCTGCGAATCCTGCACATCCTGCCATGATTTTATAAGCTTCTCTTTCTTTTAACAGCCCAGCAATTTCCTCTATCTCCTCATCTTTTGAAGCGTCAAACACCCAAATACCTTGTTCTTCCCATGATGTTATTTGTAAATTCAATACTTCTGTTACTTTTACTTCACTTTGCAAATGGATAATTTCTTTTACCCTATTTCTTGTCACAGGCTCAAATGGATCTTGTCCAAAAACACTTTCACTAACTGGTATGCCATCTATATAATGTACCCCATTCTTTGTAATACGTTTCATCTTTGGAAATGCTGGAATAAAGGGCAAGTTTTTTTCTTCTGATGCGTTCAGTAATGCACTTAATTCGCTTCCTATATTTCCTCTGAGTGCTGAATCAGTTTTCTTATATATATAGGGGATCTCTGCCTCTTTTGCTTCTTTTACTATGGCAAATACCTTTTGATATGCATCTTCAGCGGTCATATGTCTTGTTTCTGCATCTACAACCAAAACTTGCATCGTATCCGATTCTTTTATTCTTAAACTGTTTCCCCTTTGCCCATCATCAACCATGACTCTTGTTTCAATCCCCTTCTCAGAAAATTGAACTCCTGTATCTAATGCACCTGTGAAATCATCTGCAATAATCAATAGTTTAACCATCTTCTCACCTCCTATATTGTTTTATTTTGAAACATTTTTTATTCTATTCCTTTGTTTATTATCATATATTATTTCGATATATGTTTCAATATTTTACATTCTGATTTTTGTTCCATTTTGAAACTATTTTACTTTTATTGATTTTGTTTTCTTTACCTGTTATAATAGTTTCAAACAGAAACATTTCGGAAATATAAAATGCTTTAGAATAAATGGAGGAAAAAATGAATAGAAAAAAAATAAAAATATTAGGTATCGCACCATACCAGAGTCTCAAAAATACTATGAATACTCTTGCTGCTTCCTATGAAAATATAGAATTGGTCACTTATGTTGGAAATTTAGAAGCTGGAGCAGAATTAGTAAAACAACATTTAAAAGATGATTTTGATATCATCATTTCTCGTGGTGGAACAGCCGAACGGATTCGATCTTTTTCTTCTGTTCCTGTAGTAGAAATTCCTTTATCTGTTTATGATATTTTAAGAGTGATTAAACTTATGGAAGCTTCTGATGGAACTTATGCTGTCGTGGGTTTTTCTAGTATTACTATGCCTGCTCATTTATTATGTGATTTATTGAATTATAATATGGAAATCATTACTATTCATCATGAAAAAGAAGTTTTGCCTGCATTAAGCAAACTGAAAGAAAAAGGTTATTACTTTGTATTATGTGATGTTATTACAGAAACTCTCGCCCGACAGGCTGGTATGAATCCTATTTTAATTACTTCTGGTACAGAAAGTATTGAAAGTGCTTTTGAACAAGCAGCACAAATATATTCCTATTCTTCTATCTTAAAACAACGCTGTTCTGTTTTAGAAGATGCATTGAAAAATCAAACTGCTGACACTATTATTTTAAGAACAGATGGTTCTGTCCTTTTTTCCACTTATCATGCAGAAAATATTTCTACTGTAATGGATTATTTAAAAACACTTATTCAAGAATCACAAAATACTTCATCTTCCAAGGCATTTCATCTTATTGATAATACCTTATATTCTTTATCTATGAAACATACTTTTTATGATTCTTCAGAGCTTTTCTTATTTTGTATAGAACCGAATCCTGTTCCTGCCGGAAGCAGTAAATATGGTCTTCGTTTCTCCTCTTATGCAGATATGGTGGATATGTATTCTAACAGTTTCTATGCACTTACTTCCAGTGCAAAAGCTTTAGCAGAACAAATAAAGCAACTGAATCAAAGTTCTATGCCTGTCATGATTTTAGGAGAAAAAGGCTCTGGAAAAAATCAAATAGCCGCTAAACTTTATATTGACAGTCCGCAAAAAGATAACCCTTATATTATTATTGATTGTCAGTTAATCAATGATAAAATCTGGAATTTTCTCACACGGCACTATAATTCACCATTCTGTGACAAAAATAATACTATTTTTATCAGTAATATTCAAGCATTATCAGATATATATCGGCAGCAGCTTCTGTCTATCCTTCTTGACACAAATGCGCATAAACGGAATCGAATCCTTATTTCTTGTTCTCAAACAATAGAGAAAACTTCTTCCGATCCATCACGTAATTTTATTGATTATTTACCATGTACAACCATCTATTTGCCGCCACTTCGCGAATTAACAGAAGATATTTCTTCCTCTGCGAACTTATATCTAAATGCTTTAAATATTGAACTTTCCAGACAAGTAGTAGGATTTGAACCTGATGCGCTCTTTTTGCTTCGCAATTATAACTGGCCTGATAATTTCATGCAGTTAAAGCGTGTCCTCGCTGAACTTGTTCTGCTCACTACAACACCTTATATTCAAGCAGAAACAGTCCAAAATGTATTAGAAAAAGAAACACAACAATATATTCCTTGTATTTCTTCTACCTTTGACTATGAACGCCCTCTAAGTGATATGATACATAATATTGTTAAAGTGGTAGTATCGCAATGTCATGGAAATCAGACACAAGCAGCAAAAAAATTGGGCATAGGTCGAACTACACTTTGGAGATATTTGAACTCAGAAGAATAAATATTATATTTTTCGTTACAGTTCAGTCTATTTGAGCATCAACGGTTCGCTTAAATAAGGAAGTATTCCAGCGAAGCCGCGCTCTTGCTCCGTTCCAGATGTAATGGTACTAAATTCGCAGCCCCTAACGGAACTGCTTATTAAGTACCAACGTCTTCCAAGGGGCTTCTTATGGAATACTTCCTTGCCTTCGCTAATCTGTTGACTATTCTAATCTGTGAAAAGTGAATTTCACAATAACAAATAAAATAAAAAGGCTGAACTGTTACTATTTTTCCACATTTCTGTGAAAACAAAAACACCTCAACAATTCTAATAAATACTAGATTGTTGAGGTGTTTTTGTTTTCTTTTTTCCTGAGACACGGGGGATTCGAACCCCCGACACCTTGATTAAAAGTCAAGTGCTCTACCGACTGAGCTAGTGTCCCTTCTTTTCATTCTTATTATGTTTTTTCATAATAAATGCCCAGAGCCGGAATCGAACCAGCGACACGAGGATTTTCAGTCCTCTGCT
>CANRVK010000068.1 GCA_947643285.1 uncultured Eubacteriaceae bacterium | reverse complement strand
CGAATTTAGTACCGCTACGTCTGGAACGGAGCGAGAGCGCGGCTTCGTTGGAAACTTCCTTGCCGGAGCGAACCTTTGATGCTGAAATAGACTAAACTACAACAGAAATTAGATTTATCCTATGTTTTTCGGTAGAAGTTTTTTTTATTTTATGTTATAATCAATTTTATAGATGTATGGAGAATACTCATGGATTTAGTTATGAGAGAAATTGACATAAGAAGGAAAGAAATTAAAAGCTGTTAGGAATTTAATAGAATAAAAGTACATAGAGGGGATTTTTTATGAAAAAAGAAGTATTAGTTTGTAAAAATTGTGGTATGACATTAAATGTAGGGGAAGATGAAATTGTAGAATGTACATTTTGTAATTGCAAATATAAATTAAAGAAAACCGCAGAAGATGAATATGAATTAGAACCATTTATTGAATTTTCAAATTTTGCAAAAGACAGAAAAAAAGAAGAAAATACTCCTGATCCTGCAAGTGGAGAAGATAGAAGGGATAAATCTTCAGGAAAAAAGAATATCAAAAAAGTAGCTCTTTTATGTGGAGGATGTGCTTGCGCTGCTGTTTTAGCTATTGTGTTAGGTATTAATTTCGATAAAAGACAGGAAAAGATGGTACAAGATAAAGATGTAATACAGACTACAACAGTTACAGAGAGTACAAAAACGACAGAGGTTTTAGAGGAGAAAGATGATTTAAAGGATAGCGATATGACAGATATTTTACCGAAGTCAAGATTATTTAAAGATTTTGTGAGTCTTGCTTTGGACAAGGATATATCAGAGATTACAAAAGAAGATATGGAAGAGTTTAAGTATATTGGTATACTTTATAATGGGGAATATGATGAAATAGAAATTAAATACAGTTTTGGAGATTATTATGCAAATGATAATAGTTATAATGAATTAATGGATAGCATTTATTATAGTAAAAGTAACAGGTTGAGTCTATCAGATTTAAACTATTTTACAGGGTTGACAGAATTAGAGATCGAATATGGAGAAATTCAAAAAGGTGATATTTCTAATTTGAAAAAATTGCGTTCTTATACGGGAAGAGAAACATTAAAGGAAATATCACAGATACTTAATCCGAAACAGATGTGGCATCTATGTTTACAAGGAGGTGCAGATGATTTAGAGGGAATAGAAGTTTATGAAAGTTTAGAGGAATTGGTGATTAATAGAGGAGAACTTACAGATATTTCGCCTATTACAAGATTATCTAATCTTTATTATTTAACACTGAGGGATTGTGAGAATATCGAAGATTTTTCTCCTCTTCAGGAAATGATAGGACTAGAAAGTTTGGAAATACAGTCAGATAAGTTAAAGAACATTGATTTTGTCAAGGATATGCCATTTTTGCAGTATCTAGAGGTGACAGATAGTCAGATTAAAAGTATAGAGCCACTTAGAGATAATACAAGCATCATTTTTATAGAGCTATCTGAAAACGAAGAGTTAGAAGATTATAGTGTATTAAATACATTATTAAATTTAGAAGTATTGATGTTGGATATGGGAACATCAAAAGCGACACCAGATTTATCTAATTTAACGAATTTAAGACGGTTGAAGCTGGAATCAACGACAGATACCGATTGTCTTTCTAGCCTGTCTAATCTGGAATCGTTGTACTTAAAATATACAAATATTACAAATCCATCCGCTATTTCTCAAATGAAAAATTTGGTT
The DNA here is from genome assembly GCA_947643285.1 of uncultured Eubacteriaceae bacterium. GTDB lineage: Bacteria > Bacillota > Clostridia > Lachnospirales > Lachnospiraceae > MGBC136627. The sequence goes on along the minus strand of CANRVK010000068.1, from coordinate 10,700 downwards.
TCTTTAAATATGGAACAAATAAGAGGAGAATATGAGAATTTAGGATTTTTAAAGGGTTTAACTAGCTTAGGATATTTGGATATCAGTCATAATGAGTTTTATTATGATATCTCAGATGTATTTCATATTCCAAATTTGGAGAGATTATATATAGATGATTGTGTTTTTGAACTAGATACACAAAATATTCCAGAACTTTTGAGCTTAAAATATTTTTCTATGGATGATGCGAAAATGGTGGAAAATTCTATCGTAGAAACAGATGGATTTATGACAAATATTTATTATGATGATGTATCTTTTAAAGATGAATTAGAGTTTTTAACGAAATTTCCAAATTTAGAGTATTTAGAACTCTGTGGTGACGAATTGGATTCGGTGGATATCTTTTTGCCGTTGACTCATTTACAGTGTCTAGTGATAGATGATAATGATATTGTGAGTTTAGCTCCATTAGAAGTTTTAGAAGATTTATATCTTATCTATTGTGCGGATAATGAGATTGAAGATTATGGGAATCTAAAAGAGAGTGCTTATGTAATAGAATAAGCAAGCAGTTAGAAAGAAGGAAAAGAATATGAAATTTGATATGCATTGTCATACAAAAGAGGGTTCTATAGATGGAAAAGTTCCGATTGAGGAATATATCACACAGCTAGAGCGATTAGGATATCAGGGAATGCTCATTACAGATCATAATAGCTATAATGGTTATCGGTGGTGGAAGAAAAATATCAAAGATAAAACACATAAAGATTTTGTGGTATTAAAAGGCATCGAGTATGATACGATTGATGCTGGACATATATTAGTGATCATGCCAGAAGGAGTGAAGTTAAAAATTTTAGAACTTCGTGGTTTGCCGGTGAATATGTTGATTGAAATCGTGCATAAAAATGGAGGTATTTTAGGGCCAGCACATCCTTGTGGAGAGAAATATTTAAGCCTCACGAATACAAAACGCTATCGAAAGAATCCAGAAATAATAACAGAATTTGATTTTATGGAAACCTTTAATTCCTGCGAATCCCCTGTCAGCAATGCGGCTGCGGATAGAATGGCATCTAATTATGAATTGCCGGGATTTGGAGGAAGTGATACACATAAATTTGAATGTATTGGAACAGCTTATACACAATTTCCAGTTCCTATTACTTGCGAATCAGACTTGATCGCATGTGTGATGAAAGAGAAAAAATTAGAATGTGGAGGAAGTTATTACCGAGGTACTACAAAAGAAAAAATCGGAAAAGCAAACAGTATATTAGTCCAGTCCTTTTGGGTTTATAATAAAACAGCAGGAATATTACGGCATCATAAGAGAAAGAAAGAGATGTCTGCTGTAAATAAAATAGGTTGAAAAACATGGTTTTAAAGTTTGATATTTATATATGGGCAAGATCCTCATGTCCGTAGACATGAAAGGAATTATCTCGCTATAAAGAGATTGATGTAGAGTTTTTTCTTACAAAATTAGGAAAAGAAAAGTTGTTTAAGCCAAGAAACGATTTCAATAAAACAATATTCCTATTTTGTGAAGCCCAGTGGATATTAGATTCGCAGTTTATGATAGAAAGGTTCATAAACTGCGAATTTTTTGTCTGATAGAATTTTTTAAAAGTAATGAATCGTTTTTTATTAGATTTACTCTATGATATTTTATATTTGATTGAAAGAATATATATTTTATAGGCAATAAAAAAGAAAAAGATTATAATATCAGAATAATATAAAAAATATATTTAATATAAACAATAATAAGAAAAATATTTTTAAATAATCTAAAAAAAGTGGTTGACAAATGGGAAAAGTTATGATATTCTTATATCAAGATAAAACAAATAAGGTTTATCAAATTTAAGAAAGAGAGGTACAAGCCACCAAAAACTTAAATTAAAAAATAGATGAAAGAGTAAGTAAGAAATTTGTAGACATAGGAAAACAAAAGAATGAAAAGACTTGAGTAATCGAAAGTATAGGAATACTTATAAAAAATAATAAAGAGAGGTATAGTCCAATGGACGAGATAGTTTTGTAGCGGGTAGCGATTGAAAAATGAGATTGCTGCCCGCTACTTCGTATTTTAACATAAAATAATAAGAGTAATTACCAAAACTATTATAACTTCTAGAAACATCAATTTTTTCTTTTTCATGTTCTGATTTCTTATGCAACTTGATGTTTTTTAAATCCTAATCTTGCTAATGGCAGCATAATTATTGCTAAAAGGAAATATAGGATAGCCCTTATAGTAAGGGTATCTAAAACTAATCCACCAAATTGGTATGAAATATACTTATTGAATTCTGGCATGGTTGAACGGTAAGGCAGCAAAAACAAAATCAGATTATATGCTCCTGTTGTTCCATTTGGTGTCAGAAACATAGGAATGAAAAGTATGGGGATAAGCACAATCAACACAAGATAAGGACTTTTCATTTTGGCGGACAAAAGAAGAGTCAATCCAATCATAGCAATCAGTATCAAATAAAGAATGATAATATTGATAAGAACTGCTTGCAGGAATATGAATGGATAAGGGATTATCGTATTTATAATCTGCAACGGTAAATTCCAACCATCCATACCAAACGCTGTAAGCGGCAATCCACACGCTATAAGAATATGAAGTACAAATGCAATCGTTCCAAATAAAAGTGAAGCGGCGATTTTTGCTGTTATGAGTTTTGTTTTTCCATACTTGCCAGAAAGAATTACCGCATCTGTTCCTGCCTGATATTCTCCTGAAAAGACAGGAGCAATTACGATACAGATAGCTGATAGAGCAAACAAAAGGAGTTCAAAGCTGCTTATAATGACTTCCCATCCTTCATAATATCCATATTACAGTGGAGTATCTACTTTACTTGCCATATTTCTCCAATACTCTTTTTGTTCATTAGATAACATATGTGATGGATGATTGAGCAAGGTTTCCATCTTTTCATTCATCGTTTGGTAAAAGAACGCTCCATTTGTGATATCCAAATCAGGAAGATTGTTATAACCTAAAATTTCATTTGGATTACTATAAGTGTTAGCAATCAGGCGCAGAAGTTTTTCTCTCGGTGCGATTCCATTCCAATAGGCATCGCCAATTAAAAACTGTTCGTTCCCATCATATACAATATTATCGGGTTTTTCAAAAAGTTTCTGTACCTCTCGGATTGTTTCGCTAATATATTCCTCAGACAAGAGAACAGAAAAATTTGCATATTGTTCCTTTTCATAAGCAATCCCTGCTTTTCCCTTTATGACACCGTTTTGATTGTAGGTTTGGTATTGCATAATGGGCAGTCCGAAAAGCAATCCTGTTACAATTAAACTGATTGTCATTACAATTAAAGTAGACTTTTTGCGCAGTATTTTCAAAAATTCATATTTCACTAACATATTATATTTCCTCCTGTTTCTCCGGTTCTATTCCAAAATGATATAAGAATAAATCTTCCAAGCTCGGCTCTACAGTCTGAGCGTCTGGTGTCGGCGCAGTTTCCTCTATTATGCGTAACCGCACCATATTGTTTTCGTGATGAAGATTTACAACAGAAAATTTTTTGCTATATTCCGCAGCGGTTCTTTCATCAACTAAGAGTTCCCATACCTTTCCCTTGATACTGTCAGTAACAGTAGTCATGGGTTCTTGTAAAAGAAAACGACCTTGCTTCATCATCAAAATGGTATCTGCAATATAGGAAACGTCAGAAACGATATGGGTAGATAAGATAACTATCTTTTTTTGGGCAAAGTCTGAAATGATATTACGAAAACGCACCCGTTCTTTTGGGTCAAGTCCAGCCGTTGGCTCATCTAATATCAGAATAGATGGGTTATTCAATTCTGCCTGTGCGATTCCCAATCGCTGCTTCATACCTCCAGAATAAGACTTGATTTTTTTATCTGCTACGTCAGATAAGTTTACCATATGAAGTAAATCCTTTGTCCGAGCTTTTGCATATCTTTTATTAAGCCCTTTCACCGCTGCCATATATAACATAAACTCATAGGCAGTGAAATCAGAATAAAAACCGAAACTCTGCGGCATATAGCCTAAATGTGTATAATACTGTTCTCCAAGCTCATCAATCGTTTTCCCATTTAAGCTGATACTGCCTGAAGATGGTTTCAAAACACCGCATATCATTCGCATTAGTGTTGTCTTTCCTGCACCGTTTGCACCCAACAGTCCGTATACTCCCGGCACTAAACGGGCATTTACCTTGTTGACAGCACATTTTGTTCCATATTGTTTTCTTAAATCTTGTAACTGCAATTCCATTCAGAAACCTCCTGTTCATTTTTTATAGGCACAAAAAAATAGATGACCTAGCTTTAGCATAAGTCATCTATCTTAGGCAGTGCTTTTGGGTATCTTAATTTAACCTTAAATTATCTATTTTCTAGAGGGAGAAGAATCGTAAATTGTGTTCCTTCCCCCTGTTTGCTCTTAACAGTAATATCACCGCCATGGAGTGTTATAATCTGTTTTGCAATCGCAAGTCCAAGACCGCTTCCCTCTGGTTTTTCTTTTGTGTTTGTACCTCTATAATATCGATGAAACAGTTCTGATTGTTCCTCATCACTCATCCCTATTCCATTATCTGAAATACAAATGAAAATCTCTTTTTTGGTAGTCACATCAATACAAATGGTTACTTCTGTTTTAGGTGGATTATGTGTGAGTGCGTTAATCATAAGATTATTCACAGCACGGCGAAATAAATCGGGGTCAAAACAAACATCAAGTTCTTGGATATTGCTTTTAAATTCAATATTGTAGTCATCAAAAGCAGGATCATTTACAATATCAATGACCAGTTCTTTTAAGAAGCGCACAAGGCGCACAGGTTGTGGATGATACGGCACTGAGCCTGCATCAAGTTGATAGGTCAGCTTTAAGTCATTCATCATTTTTTCTGTGTGATTAACATTCTTTAAAATAATTCCACCATATTCCTGTATGGTTTCCTTATCAAGAGCAGGATTTTCTGTAAGCAGTTCTGCATATCCTTTAATTGGTGAAAGTGGAGTCTTCAAATCGTGTGTAATATTTGCAATCCACTCTTTACGTACTCGTTCCGTACACTGCTGCACTTTATCACTATGACGGACTTCCTTCTCCATTTTATTAAGTGCATGATAAATTTCACTGAATACACCTTTTTCGGGTAGTGAAACATAGGAACGTAACGAAATATCTTCGATACCTTTTGTAATTTTTCCAAGATGTCTGGTAAGCCAAAACCCATAACAAATTACAAACAGAATGATAACACATAAAAGAAAAAAGATTCCCATGCGCAGCATGGGGGAAAGCCGTCCCACATTCTCTCCATTATAGTAAAGCATATGTTTCCCTATTGCATAAGGGAATCCAATCAAATAACTCCATGTTTTTGTAGAACTTTCATAGCTATTCACAAAAATAGTATTTCCTTGTTTATAAGCGCTTGTACGAAGTGAAATCAGTTCAGATGCGGAATAGCTTATAGGATAATTCTCAGGCTTGTTATGGCAAAAAACTTCTTGTCCTGTTTCATCAATGACTTGAAGCCATAACCTATATTTGTCCAACCGTTCAAGCCCTATTTTCTTTATTTTGATATTACCATTATCATTCTCCATCCATATGGAAAAATTATCTGTAAATCTATCTGGCCATGATGCCAAACTCAAACCTTCCGGCTCAGATATTCCAAAAATGTAGTAAAACATTCCAATGGAAATAACAACAGCGATAAAAAGTAATGATAAGACTAAAACGAATATTCGTAAGAATGGATTTAGTTTCTTTTTATTTTTCATATGGATTTACGAACTTATAGCCTAAGCCTTTCATCGTGATAATATATTTGGGGATTGCAGGATTTTCTTCTAATTTTTCACGCAAATGGCGAATGTGTACCATTATGGTATTGTCACACCCAAAACTGTCCTCACCCCAAACGATTTCATACAGGCGTTCACGGCTGATTACTCGTCCTAAATTCTCCGCCAAATATCGTAAAATCTCAAACTCCCGTGCAGTTAGTCCGATTTCTTTATCATTCTTCATTACCCTGCATCCATTCGTATCTATCATCAACTCACCAATTTTAATAGAAAACTCTTGTATCGGAGTTTGTTTGTATTTCGCACGGCGTAATTGTGCTTTCACTCTATATACGATTTCCTTTGGACTAAACGGCTTTGTAACATAATCATCACCGCCGACAGCCAAACCAAGTATTTTATCCAGTTCATCATTTTTTGCTGAAAGAAACAAAATGGGACAATAAGAAAAATTCCGAATTTGTTTACACACTTCATACCCATCTATGTCTGGCAGCATAACATCTAAAATAATGATATCCGGTTGAATTTTCTTGCAAGCCATTACAGCAAAAATTCTATTATCAAGTTTAGTAATGTTGTGAAAACCTTCTAGGTTTAGAGCTTTTTCCAGCAAGTCTAATATGTCTGGCTCATCATCAACAAGCATAATTTTATATTCATTCACAAAGCTATATCTCCCTTTTGTTTCATATAATTTCATAGGCACAAACCTCCACTCCCTTTCCGTTGTGGGTAATTGACATATTCGTGTTTACATAGTTTATATCGAACCTCTATTATGATATATTATACTTCGTTACTCCAAAGAATACAAGTTGTACAAATAAATACTTATGTTATTACAAATAACTGACAGTTTTTATATCATACTCCTTATTTATTTCTATAATAAATTTGTCTTGTTTCATTGTAGTTTTCTTTCCAAATTAGATTTCTTGCAATATACTGAACCAATTTCTTTACTTTTTATTTTTAGATAAAAGTAAAAAAATACTTTCAAGCAGTTAATTTTCGTATTTATAGTTATTTATAATTCCCAGAATAGCTAATAAACTAGCACGGGCAAGAGGTCTATTCCAAAAGAAGCCCCTTGGAAGACGTCAGCACTTAATGAGCGAACCTACAGGTTCGGCGAATTTAGTGTCTGTTACGTCTGGAACGGAGCGAGAGCGCGGCTTCGTTGGAATAGACCTCTTGCCCGTGCGAACCTCTGTTCAAAATGTTCTCTCAACTTTTTTTAATTCACGCCTATAAAGAACTTCTTACAAGCACGGAAAATATATCATGAATGTAGATACATATCACACCCCTTTTTGATAAAAGAACTGATCATCTGGGTTAATTCTGTTAAACTCATTTTTAAATTATCATCAAACCAATCATAATAAGTTATCACAATTCCACCTGCATAAAAGTGAATAGCTGCTAGAAAGGAAGGATTAGATTTTTCTGATTCTTTGATTGGAAAACTTTTTATAATATGTTCTATAAAAATTTCTTTTAACTGATACAGAAAATGGGTAGATTTTTTTGCCTTTACTAATAAATGATAAAGTTCCACGTCTTTTTCTAGATAAGCAGTGAGTTTTTGAAAGACAGGATAGGGGTTTTGAATAAAAGTTTCATAATTAGAATCATCTAAAATTTCTAAAATATGTTGTAAAAATTCATTTTCTATTTGTTCTAATACAGCATGGGTATCAGAATAATGTGCATAAAAAGTGCCACGATTGATATCGGCACGTTTCACAATATCTGTGACAGTGATTTTATCAGTATCTTTTTCTTGCATTAATTCTACAAAGGCAGTGCGTATTAGCTTACGAGAGCGAATCGCACTCTTATATTCGGCTTTTGCCATAATGATTACTCCCTTCTTTTTTACTTTGCTATGAAGATTATGAGAAAATATCATATAGCTTTTTTGTTATAATAAGTTAAGAAGCAAAACTTAAGTAAGAAATATCAATCGTAATTTTTAAAAAAAATATAAAAATCAATCAAAATAGATAGAAAATGTATGTTTTTAAACAAAAATTACAAAAAATGATGGTTGCATAATCCTCTCTTTATTCAGTATAATACAGTTGCGATTAAAAATCAACATTTGTTCGATTTTAAATAAAATAACATTTTTGAACAAGTTGATTTCATAGGATAATAAAGAAGGGCGGAAGTGAGATGGAAGAGAAACAGTCAGCGAGTTTTATGGAAAAAGTGGCAGAATTTATCGTGGATAAAAGAAAGGCATTTTTTCTGGTATTTATTGTGGCAGTTCTTTATAGTGTGAGTTCTATATCAAAGGTAAATATCAATAATGATATCACTACTTATTTGCCAGATGATACAGAAACGAAAAAAGGACTCACGATTATGGAAGAAGAGTTTATCACTTATGGTTCAGCTCAGGTGATGGTCACAAATATTACATATGAGCAAGCTTTAAAGCTGCAAGAAAAGATAGAAGTTATAGAAGGGATATCAAGTGCAGAGTTTGATGACAGTGAAGAACATTATAAAGAATCCAAGGCACTCTATAGTGTATCTTTTACAGATTTAGTGGATTCAGAAGTCAGCCAGCACGCGATGCAACAGTTAAAAGAGCTGATAGCAGATTATGATTGTTATATTTCCTCTGAAGTAGGGAAAGATGATGCAGCCGAGTTACAGGCAGATATGAGTGTTATTTTAGTGTTAGCTGTCATTGTCATTGTCATTGTACTACTATTCACTTCCCAAACTTATATGGAAGTGTTGGTATTTTTAGTAGTATTTGGAGTGGCAGCGCTTCTCAATATGGGAACAAATTATTGGTTTGGAACAATTTCTTTTATCACAAATGCGATAGCAGTAGTATTACAATTAGCACTAGCGATTGACTATGCGATTATTATGTGCCATCGCTATATGGAAGAGAGAGAAACAAAAGCTGCGAGAGAAGCCACGATTATCGCGTTAAGTAAGGCAATACCAGAGATTTCTTCTAGTTGTTTAACCACGATATCTGGATTAATTGCGTTGATGCTTATGCAATTAAAAATAGGTTTTGATATGGGTATTGTATTGACAAAATGAATTCTTTGCAGTATTTTAACGGTATTTTTGTTATTTAATAAGGCTATGGATAAGACAAAACATAAAAATTTCGTTCCAAAGATAACGGCTTGGGGAAAATTAGTGGTAAAAACTAGATTTATTGTTCCTGTTATCTTTTTAGCGGCGATTATCTTAGGGTGCTATTTTTCAAATAAATGCCCTTATGCATTTGATGTAGGTTCTATTCCCAGAACAAAAGAAACCATAAGTTCTATTGCGGATAGAAAAATAGCAGAAAGTTTTGGAAAGAATAATACATTGGCAGTTATCATACCAAGAGGGGATTATGAAAAGGAAAAGAGTATTTTAAAACGTGTGGAAGAATTTCCGATGGTGACTTCTTGTTTGGGATTGGCAAATGTGGAATTAGATGATGAACATGTTTTAACAGATAAATTGACTCCTAGAAAGTTCTCAGAATTTGCAGATGTCGATATTGAGTTAGCGGATCTATTATATTCTGCGTATGCGTTGAGTGAAGAGAATTATGGAGCACTGGTAGGAGATATTGAAACCTATGAAGCTCCTGTGATCGATGTCTTTTTATTTTTGTGCGAACAGATGGAGAAAGGATATATTGTTTTAGATGAGGAACAGACAGAAGATATCAATGAATTATATGATACATTAAAAGATGCGAAAGCACAATTAGAAGGAGAAAGATATTCTCGTTTAGTGTTGAATATCAATGGAGATACTGAGAGTGCTGAAACATATGAGGTATTAGATGAAATCAGAAAAATTGCTTTAGAGTATTATCCAGAAGAGGTGATATTGGCTGGAAATTCTACCAATGCGAGAGATTTAGAAGAATCCTTTCAAAATGATAATATGAAGATCAGTGTGATGACCGTATTATTTGTCGCTGTGATTTTATTATTTACTTTTAAATCTGCTGGTATTCCAGTTCTTTTGGTATTAACAATACAAGGGAGTATTTGGATCAATTTCTCTTTCCCTTATCTGACAGACAGCAAAATGTATTTCTTGGCATATCTGATTGTGAGTTCTATTCAAATGGGAGCGACTATTGATTATGCGATTGTCATTACGAATCGCTATATGGAATTAAAAGAATATAGAAAGAAAAAAATAGCGATTATTGAATCTCTCAATCAATCTTTTCCTACTGTTTTAACTTCTGGAAGTATTATGACAGTGGCAGGATTTTTGATAGGGAAAATGTCTTCTGATCCGACTATTGCTTCGATTGGTACAGCACTAGGGCGAGGGACACTTACTTCTGCTTTGTTAGTCATGTCTGTATTGCCACAGATTTTATTATTGGGTGATGCGATTATAGAGAAAACAGCGATTTCCTTAAAGAGAGATCATATGAAACAAATCAAAAATGATATGATAAAGATGGATGGACATATCCGTGGATATGTATCTGGTTTTATGGATGCAGATGTAAAAGGATTTGTGAAAGGGGATTTAAACGCTAGAGTCGAAACAAAAACAGGAGAAATTGTGATAGAGGATATTGATTTAACAAAAAATGCGATAGAGAGTAAGAATGGAAATGGAAAGGAAAAGGAAGAAGAAGAGATAGAAGTTGAGGGAGTAGAATATCAGACAGCGACAGCAGAGGAGATGCAAAAAGATAGGAATAGGGGATTGGAAAGGGCAAAAGGGGTCGCTACGGCGAGGAAGTATTCCAACGAAGCCGCGCTTTCGCTCCGTTCCAGACGTAACGGACACTAAATTCGCGGTTTCGCTTCTTGCGAAACAGCTCATTAAGTGCCGACGTCTTCCAAGGGGCTTCT
>CANRVK010000067.1 GCA_947643285.1 uncultured Eubacteriaceae bacterium | reverse complement strand
ACCTATTCCAAAAGAAGCCCCTTGGAAGACGTTGGTACTTAATGAGCAGTTCCGCGGGGAAGCGGGGCTGCGAATTTAGTACCGCTACGTCTGGAACGGAGCGAGAGCGCGGCTTCGTTGGAATAGGTCTTTGCCTCTGCGGAAACATCTCATAAATTTTTCCCCTTTGGCAGAGAAAAAATAAATTCTGTCCCAACTCCTTCTGTAGAAATTACATCAATATTTTCATGATGCGTCTGAATTATTTCTTTTGCAATACAGAGTCCTAAGCCTGTCCCACGTTTATCTTTTCCACGGGAAAGGTCTGTCTTATAAAATCTATCCCAGATTTTTGTAATAGAATCTTTAGGAATCCCTATTCCACTATCTTTTACAGAAGTGAAGATTTTCCCATTTTGTTCTGTAACAGTGATATGAATAGAAGAATTAGTATGGCTGAATTTTACAGCATTATCAATCAAATTATAGAGAACCTGCTCTATTTTGCTCATATCTGCATTTACAAATTGCATTTTAGAAGAAAAAGTGAGAATAAAGGATATTTTCTTTTTATTGCAAGTTCCTTCAAAAGTGGCGGCAGTATGTTTGATTACCTGATTGATATCAAATGTAGAAATATCCAGTAAATTAACTTTAGAATCGTAAGAGTTTAAAGTCAATAAACTATTTGTTAGTTTAGTGAGGCGTTCTGTTTCAAAAATGACGATATCCAGATATTTTTCCTGCATTTCTATAGGAATTGTGCCATCTTTCATCGCTTCAATATATCCTTTAATGGAAGTAAGAGGTGAGCGGAAATCATGGGATACATTTGCAATAAAATTTCTCTGATATTCTTCGGATTTATTTAATTCATGTGCCATATAATTTAAAGTGCCAGCGAGATATCCAATTTCATCATTACTATATACTTTTAGATTATATTTCAAATTTCCAGAAGCATAGGCGTTGGCGGCGGCAGTGATTTTTTTTAAAGGCAAGTATACAATAAATGTGAATATAATTAAAAAAATAAGAGATAGGATTAAAATGACAAAAAGTGTGATATAGGATATATTTAATAAGGAATCTCTGGCTTCTTTGATGGAGCTGACAGAAGAGTGAATGATAATATAACCTTTCGTATAAAAAGAAGAAATAATAGGTGCACATACACTTATCATCTCTTCTTCAAACATATCATAGTAATCTCCTACTTGATACTGCTTGCTTCCGGCTGAAATAGGATCAAAATCTGAAATATAAGTGTCTTCTAGTGAACTGTCACGAGTGGTTAAGATAATCATGCCATTTGTGTCTGTCATCCAAATCTGAACATTTAAAAAAGTGTCAATCGCTTTTAATTGCACTTCAACTTCAGAAAGTGACATTTTTTTATTGTAATAGACAGAGCCATATTGATTGGCGATTAGATTGGCTTCATTGTATAGATCTTGTGCTTTTTCTTTTGCCAGATGATCAAAAGTCCAGTTGGAGGTCAGTACAGCGATTGTGAGAAAGCTAAACAGACCAAATAGGATATATCCGATAATAAATTTCGTATAGACAGTACCTTTCATAATTTTTTCCTTATCTTTATTTTCTGACTTCAAATTTATAACCGACCGCCCAGACTGTGGCGATGCTCCAATCTGAGTGGTCTTTAATTTTCTCACGCAGGCGTTTGATATGCACATCTACAGTTCTGCTGTCCCCTGCATATTCGTATCCCCAAATGCGGTCGAGAAGCTGCTCTCTGGTAAAGACTTGATTTGGAGAAGAGGCGAGAAAATAGAGGAGTTCTAGTTCTTTGGGAGGCATATCCACGGATTTTCCATAATAAATGACAGAATAGTTTGTGAGATTAACAATTAAATCTGGATATTCCACATAATTTCCCTGTTGAACGCCAGAAGAACTGGAAGCAGGTTGATAGCGTCTTAATACTGCTTTTACACGGGCGACGAGTTCTTTTGAATCAAATGGTTTTATCATATAGTCATCAGCGCCTAATTCTAATCCTAAAACTTTATCAAAGATTTCTCCTTTTGCAGACAACATAATAATAGGAATCTGAGATTTTTTGCGCAGTTCTCGGCACACTTGATAGCCGTCAATTCCCGGAAGCATCAAGTCTAATAATACTAAATTAGGCTGATAAGACGGAAAGACAGAAAGAGCTTCTTCTCCATCATTTACAATCATAGTGTCAAAACACTCTTTCAGCAGATAAAGGGAAATGAGTTCGGCGATATTATTATCATCATCTACAATTAAAATTTTTTGTTTCGCTACCATAATAGCCTCCTTTTCAGAATTAGACTTTACTTAAATTCTACGATTGTCACACCAGAATCGCCTTCTCCAAATTCTCCCAGACGGAAAGATTTGACAATTTTTAATTTTTTTAGATGTTTGTGCACTGCTTGTCGGAGCGCGCCTGTTCCTTTTCCGTGGACAACGCGCACTTGGGTTAAATGAGCTAAATAGGCATCATCAAGGTATTTATCCATAGTGGAAAGGGCTTCGTCTACTGTTTTGCCGATGAGATTAATTTCTGGAGAAATGGTAGAGGTTTTTGACATTCTTATTTTTCCAGAACTTGTCCTTTGAATATTAGGTCCAGTGATGACTTCCTCATCGATTTTTTCAATATCTTTGATATTCACTTGAGAGCGGAGAATACCCATCTGTACATATAAATCTCCTCTGGCATTTGGCAGAGAGGTGATAGTTCCGTTTAGACCAAGGGAGAGAACTTTTACTGCATCGCCCAGATGAAAATCTTCTGGTTTATTCTGCTTTTGAGATGATTTTTGGACTTTATAAGAGAGTTTTTCATTGGCGGAATTTATCTTTTCACGCAGCAGACCTCTTGTATTTTCCATATCTTTTCCACTCATTCCTTTATTGAATTTACGGATAGTTTCGTCTGCATAGTCTTTCGCTTCTTGTAAAATTCTTCTAGCCTCTTCGTTCGCTTCTCGAATCATGCGTTCTTTCCGCTCTTCTAATTGTTTTTGTTTTTCTAGTGTCTGTTTCTTTAATTGTTCTATTTCAGCGCGGTAAGTTGCTATTTCCTGTTGTTCTTTTTCAATCGTAACTCGGCTGGTTTCTAAGTCAGAAAGTAAATCTTCAAAAGCGACATCTTGTTCTGTGATTCTTTTTTTGGCATCTTCGATAATAAATTCTGGAAGACCTAGTTTGCTGGAAATAGCGAAAGCATTGCTCTTTCCGGGGATTCCGATCAGTAAACGATAAGTAGGGCGTAAAGTTTCTACATCAAATTCACAACACGCATTTTCTACTCCTTCTGTGGAGAGTGCATATACTTTTAATTCGCTATAATGAGTGGTAGCCATAGTCCTCACTTGCATATTGCGAAGGAAGGATAAAATAGAGGTAGCGAGGGCAGCGCCCTCGGTTGGGTCTGTTCCAGCTCCTAATTCGTCAAATAAGACTAAAGAGCGATCATCTGCTTTTTCTAAAATAGATACTGTATTTGTCATATGAGAAGAAAAGGTGCTCAAGTTTTGTTCGATACTCTGTTCATCTCCGATATCTGCATATACTTCTTCAAATACTGCCAGTTTAGAACCCTCAAAAGCGGGAATGTGAAGACCTGCCTGTCCCATTAAAGTCAATAGACCCACCGTTTTTAGAGAAACCGTTTTTCCACCTGTATTTGGTCCAGTTACAATGAGAAGATAAAAGTCATCTCCTAAATGAATGTTAGAAGGGACAACAGTTTTGGGATTCAGAAGGGGATGTCTGGCATCTTTTAAAAAGATAATCCCTTTATCGTTAAAAATTGGCTCACTGCCGTGATAGGAGCGGGATAAACTTGCCTTTGCGAAGATGAAGTCTAATGTTGTGAGGATATGAAAATTGTCTTCTAATTCTGTCTGATTGAGCGCTGCGGTATTGCTTAGAATAGAAAGAATTTTTTCAATTTCCTCTTGCTCTTTTATCATAAGTTCTTTGATATCATTATTTAGTTTTACAACTGCCATAGGCTCTACAAATAGGGTAGAACCGGTGGAGGATTGATCGTGAATCATACCTGCAACTTGTCCGCGGTACTCTTGTTTTACAGGAATACAATATCGACCATTTCTCATAGTGATAACATTTTCTTGAAGATAAGTTCTAGTATTTTGGTTGTTTATCATAGAAGAAAGCTGACTGCGGATTTTTTCATTGGTATTTTTGATTGTGCGACGGATAGATTTTAAATTAGGACTCGCTTCGTCGCTGATTTCCTCTTCCGAAACAATACAGCGTTTTAATTCATAATTTAAAGAGTATAATGGTTCTAAGGAGTCAAACATTTCATCTAAGGAATCTGGTTCTAATTCTACGTCTTTATTTCTGGAAAAACTTTTGACGCGAGAAGCAGTGTCCAGAAGGGAGCTGATAGATAGCAATTCTCCGATTCCTAAAGAAGCGCCGACGGAAAGGCGTTTTAGGGAAGGGCGGATATCCTTGATTCCTGCAAAGGATAGACTGCCCTTTCTGATAAGACGCTGTAAGGCGTCACTGGTTTGTTTTTGCTGTTTTTGTATTTCTTCTATATCAGAAGAGGGAACTAAGGCGCGGCACAATTCTTTTGCTGTCTGTGACGCAGCATATTCCTCTAATCGTTCTTTTATTTTATAAAATTCTAAAGTTTTTAATACTTTCTCGTTCATAATAATTCCTTTCTATATTAGGTGGGGCAATAGGTAACAGATAGATGGAAATAGATGACATATTCTATTATACATGAAAAAAATAAGAATTAAAACAGAAAAAATGGACTTTTAAATAAAAAATATTTATTGAGATATAGGGTTTGATTGTATTATGGGAATAAATATTTAAGAGGGGGATAAGGGGGAGTTAAAATAGAGAGGGTTGATTGGTGGATGAGGGGCATGGGAGTGCATGGTTCGCGGAGGAGCAACTCTATTCCAACGAAGCCGCGCTTTCGCTCCGTGTAAGACTACGCGGTACTAAATTCGCAGCCCTTTACAGGACTGCTTATTAAGTACCAACGTCTTCCAAGGGGCTTCTTTTGGAATACTTCTTTCCCTTAGCGAACCTTTGTTATCCCTATGAACAAAAAAATTCTTCTAAAAAATAAAATAGCAACAAAAAATACAGAACAAATGTTCAATTCCTCTGTACTTTTTGGATAGATAGTGCTATACTATAAAAGTAACAGTTACAGAGATTTTTGTGACTTTTGTTATATATTGATATTTTATATTATTTGGTATTATGGTATTTTAAAAAAGTGAATTTATAAATTTATTCGTGTAATCCAAAAAGTTTGACGTAAGCCAACTGAAAAAAAGAGAAATTACACGAATTTTTTTGGAAATTGCACAAATTTAAGACTGATAACAGCCATATTGAATCTGTGAAAGAGAGGTTTTCGTATGCCAGAGAAAAGGGAATATTCGCAATCTAATTCGCTGCTTGTTCATGAAAACAACGCAAAAAGCGATGCTGTTTTTCATTTACACGCTCCATATAAGCCAACAGGCGATCAGCCACAAGCAATCGAGCAGTTAGTGAAAGGGTTTCAGGAGGGCAATCAATTTCAGACTTTATTAGGAGTCACTGGTTCTGGTAAGACATTCACAATGGCGAATGTCATTCAGGCACTCAATAAGCCGACGCTTGTCATCGCTCATAATAAGACATTAGCAGCACAGTTATATGGAGAGTTTAAGGAGATGTTCCCTGAAAATTCAGTGGAATATTTTGTTTCCTATTATGATTATTATCAGCCAGAAGCATATGTGCCTTCGACAGATACCTATATTGAGAAAGATTCTGCTATCAATGAAGAGATTGATAAACTCAGACATTCTGCTACAGCGGCATTGACAGAGAGAAGAGATGTGATTGTAGTGGCGAGTGTTTCCTGTATTTATGGAATCGGTAATCCAGAGTTTTATCAAAATATGACACTTTCTTTAAGACCCGGAATGACAAAGGATAGAGATGAAATTATAGATAAATTAATCGAAATACAATATGTGAGAAATGATATGGATTTTAAGAGAGGCACATTTCGAGTGAGAGGAGATGTGCTGGAAATCTTTTTGACTTCTGCGAGTGATACAGCGCTTCGGGTGGAGTTCTTTGGAGATGAGATTGAGAAGATTACAGAAATTAATGTGGTCACAGGAGAGATAAAGTATATTTTAGAACATGCCTATATTTATCCGGCTTCGCATTATGTGGTAGATCCAGCAGCGATAGAACCAGCTCTAAAAGAGATAGAGCAGGAGATGAAAGAGCAAGTATTGTTTTTTAAAAGTGAGGATAAACTATTAGAGGCACAGAGGATCGCAGAGAGGACAAATTTTGATATTGAGATGCTCAGGGAAACAGGGTTTTGTTCTGGAATCGAGAATTATTCCAGACATTTCAATGGCTTAAAGCCCGGACAGCCTCCTTATACTCTCATGGATTTCTTTCCAGATGATTATCTGATTATTGTAGATGAGTCGCATATTACGATACCGCAGGTGAGAGGAATGTATGCTGGCGACCAATCTAGAAAGTCCACTTTAGTGGAATATGGATTCCGTCTGCCATCTGCAAAAGACAACCGTCCTTTGAGTTTTGAAGAATTTGAAAGTAAAATTAACCAGATGCTTTTTGTATCTGCTACTCCTTCTGTATATGAGAAAGATCATGAATTATTGCGGACAGAGCAGATTATCCGTCCGACCGGATTATTAGATCCGGAAATTACAGTTCGCCCTGTGGAGGGACAAATTGATGATCTGATCTCTGAAATAAAGAAAGAAGTGGAGCGGAAAAATAAGGTCTTAGTGACAACCTTAACAAAACGCATGGCAGAGGATTTGACCGACTTTATGAAAGAAGTCGGGATAAGGGTGAAGTATTTACATTCTGATATTGATACCTTGGAACGCACAGAGATTATCAGGGATATGCGTTTAGATGTATTTGATGTATTAGTGGGCATTAATTTATTGAGAGAGGGTCTGGATATTCCAGAAATTTCACTGATAGCGATTTTAGATGCAGATAAAGAGGGATTTTTGCGTTCAGAAACTTCTCTGATACAGACCATAGGACGTGCTGCTCGAAATGTAGAAGGACATGTTATTATGTATGCGGATACGATAACTGATTCGATGCGTGCAGCGATGGAAGAAACAAAGCGGCGTAGAGAGATTCAAAAGGAATATAATGAGAAAAATAACATCACACCAACTACAATTAAGAAGGCGGTGAGGGATTTAATCAGCATTTCAAAGACAGTGGAGAAAATAGGAAGCCAATTAGAAAAAGATTTAGAGTCTATGAATGCAAAAGAGATGAATCAATTAATAAAAGAAGTGACCAAAAAAATGCATCAGGCTGCGGCAGAGCTTAATTTTGAGGAGGCAGCAGTATTGAGAGATGAATTGGTAAAAATAAAAAAGCAGCTAGAAAGTCTATCATAGACGGAGAAAGAAAAGCAAAAGTGAGGGAAACTATGGAAGGAAAGAGTAAGGAGATACAATATATTAAAATTCGGGGAGCGAACGAACATAATTTAAGAAATTTAGATGTGGATATTCCTAGGGAACAATTTGTCGTTTTGACAGGATTGAGCGGTTCAGGAAAGTCTTCTCTCGCATTTGATACAATTTATGCGGAAGGGCAGAGGCGCTATATGGAATCTCTTTCTTCTTATGCCAGACAATTTTTAGGGCAGATGGAAAAGCCTAATGTGGAGAGCATAGAAGGTTTATCTCCAGCGATTTCTATTGATCAGAAATCTACGAATCGCAATCCTCGTTCTACGGTAGGCACGGTGACAGAAATTTATGATCATTTTCGCCTTTTGTATGCTAGAATAGGTATCCCACACTGTCCTAAGTGTGGGAGGGAAATTAAAAAACAGACCGTAGATCAAATGGTGGATCATATTATGGAATTGCCTGAAAAAACCAAAATTCAGCTGCTCGCTCCTGTTGTGAGAGGGAGAAAGGGAGAGCATGTAAAAGTATTAGAACAGGCGAAAAAAAGTGGTTATGTGAGAGTGAGAGTAGATGGCAATTTATATGAATTGACAGAGGAAATTAAATTAGAGAAGAATATCAAACATAATATTGAAATTGTGGTAGATCGTATTGTAATAAAAGAAGGAATCGAAAAGAGGCTGACAGATTCGATTGAAAATGTATTGCAGCTTTCCGATGGATTGTTAGTGGTAGATGTAGTGAATGGAACGCCTATGAATTTCAGTCAGAGCTTTTCTTGTCCAGATTGTGAGATCAGTATTGATGAGATAGAACCTAGAAGTTTTTCTTTTAATAATCCATTTGGGGCTTGCCCAGAATGTGCAGGATTGGGGTATAAGATGGAATTTGATGAAGATTTGATGATTCCGGATAAATCTTTGAGTATTGCAAAAGGAGCGATTACTGTATTAGGCTGGCAGTCTTGTACGGATTCTTCTAGTTTTACCGGAGCGATTTTAAATGCTTTGGCACGAGAGTATCAGTTTGACTTGGATACACCATTTTGTGAATTGCCTTTGTCTATTCAAAATATATTGCTTCATGGAACAAATGGACATTCTGTAAAGGTTTCTTATAAAGGGCAGCGTGGAGAGGGTGTTTATGATGTGGAGTTTGAAGGTCTGATACGAAATGTGGAAAGAAGGTATCGGGAAACTGGGTCAGAATCTTCTAAAGCGGAATATGAAACATTTATGAGAATCACGCCTTGTAAACTCTGTAAGGGGCAGAGATTAAAGAAAGAGGCATTAGCGGTCACAGTGTCAGATAAAAATATTTATGAAGTCACTTCTATGTCAATTAGACATCTGCAAGAGTTTTTAACGCATTTATCTCTGTCTAAGATGCAGGAATTAATTGGGAATCAGATATTAAAAGAGATTCAGGCTAGAGTGGGATTTTTGATGGATGTGGGGTTAGACTATTTAACATTGTCTAGAGCTACTGGGAGTCTTTCCGGAGGGGAGGCGCAGAGGATTCGGCTTGCGACGCAGATCGGTTCGGGGTTGGTCGGAGTGGCTTATATTCTGGACGAGCCTAGTATTGGGCTGCATCAGAGGGATAATGATAAATTGTTGAAGACATTGATGCATTTGAGGGATTTAGGGAATAGTTTAATTGTAGTAGAACATGATGAGGATACTATGTTTGCGGCGGATTATATTGTGGATATCGGACCGGGAGCAGGAGAACATGGGGGGAAGGTAATCGCGCAGGGTACGGCAGAAGAGATTATGAAGAATGAAGATTCTATTACAGGGGCGTATTTAAGCGGCAGAATAAAAATTCCTGTTCCAGAGGAGAGAAGAAAGCCGACGGGATTTTTAAAGATTTTAGGGGCGAAACAGAATAATTTAAAAAATATTGATGTGGAAATCCCTTTGGGAATTATGACTTGTGTGACAGGGGTATCTGGTTCAGGAAAGAGTTCTTTAGTGAATGAGATTTTATATAAGCGTTTGGCTAAGGAATTGAATCGAGCTAGATTGATTCCGGGGATTCATAAGGATATTATAGGCATGGAACAATTAGATAAAGTGATCAATATAGATCAGTCGCCGATTGGTAGAACGCCTAGATCGAATCCAGCTACTTATACTGGGGTATTTGATATGATAAGAGATTTATTCGCGGCAACTCCAGATGCGAAGGCGAGAGGGTATCAAAAGGGGAGATTCAGTTTTAATGTCAAAGGAGGAAGATGTGAGGCTTGTTCGGGAGATGGGATCATTAAAATTGAGATGCATTTTCTCTCTGATGTCTATGTGCCATGTGAAGTATGTGGTGGAAAGCGTTATAATAGAGAAACTTTAGAGGTGAAGTATAAGGGAAAAAGTATTTATGATATATTAGATATGACAGTGGAAGAGGCGATGAAATTTTTTCAAAATGTGCCTTCTATTTATAGAAAAATTGAAACTCTATATGATGTGGGACTCTCTTATATTAAATTAGGACAGCCTTCTACCACATTATCAGGAGGAGAGGCGCAGAGGATAAAATTAGCTACCGAATTGAGTAAAAGGAGTACGGGAAAGACGATTTATATTTTAGATGAACCTACTACCGGACTGCATTTTGCAGATGTGCATAAGTTGATTGATATTTTAAGAAGGTTGTCAGAAGGCGGAAATACAGTGGTTGTGATTGAACATAATCTAGATGTGATAAAAACCGCGGATTATATTATTGATATCGGACCAGAGGGCGGAGATAAAGGCGGAACTGTAATTGCACAAGGGACACCGGAGGAAGTGGTAAGGGTATCGGATTCTTATACAGGAAGATATGTGGCGAAATATTTGGAGGAGAAATGAAGAAGTTATGAAGGAGTTATCATTTAGGCTAGTTTGGGATATTTGAAAAATCAAAGGTTCGCTGGGTCGCTTAGGGAAGGAAGTATTTAGGCGAAGCCGCGCTTTCGCTCTGTGTAAGACTACGCGGACACTAAATTCGCAAATCCCGCTTCTTGCGAAATTGCTTATTAACGGGCAGGCGTCTTCCAAGGGGCTTCTTTTGGAATACTTCCTTCCCTGAGCTAGTTTGCTTATGGCTCTAATTTGTGAAAAGAGAATTTAATTTTATAATAATAGAATAAAAAGGTCGGGCTGTTATAATAAGAGGGGATGGGGATATTCTATTTTTGAGTTTCCCCATTTTTATTCCGTTTGGTATCTAAAAAGAGCCATATTTTATGTACTCGCACAAACTCTTCACTTGTGATTGTGATAACTTTAATAAATGGTTAAAAATCAGGCGTTAGAAAAGATAATCTAAAAAATGGGGAAGTTCAAAATTCTACTGTGTTGACGGAAGTTCTTTTCTATGTTATGATTTTTTAATACGAAAATGTAAGTGATTTTAAGGAACAATAGGAGGAAATTATGGAAAGAGAAATGATTATTGTATTAGACTTTGGTGGTCAGTATAATCAATTAATTGCCAGAAGGGTCAGAGAATGTCAAGTGTATTGTGAAGTGCATCCTTATAATATGGAGATTGAGAAGATAAAAGAAATGAATCCAAAGGGGATTATTTTTACTGGTGGACCAAATAGTGCTTATGGACAAGATTCTCCTTCCTGTTCAAAAGAGATTTTTGAATTAGGTATTCCGATTCTTGGAATCTGTTATGGCTCTCAGTTGATGGCACATTTATTGGGCGGAAAGGTTACTACTGCACCTGTCAGTGAATATGGTAAAACAGAAGTTTCTGTAGACACTTCTTCTATTTTGTTTCAAGGAATTTCTGATAAAACGATTTGTTGGATGAGTCATACAGATTATATTGAAAAAGCGCCAGAAAGTTTTCAGGTGACAGCACATACTCCTGTTTGCCCGGTAGCGGCGATGGAATGTGTTCAAAAGAATTTATATGCAGTGCAATTTCATCCAGAAGTTATGCATACACAACAAGGGAAAGAGATGCTTTCTAATTTTGTCTATAAAGTGTGCCAGTGTTCTGGGGATTGGAAGATGGATTCTTTTGTGGAAACGAGTATTCAGACTTTAAAGGAAAAGGTCGGAAGCGGAAAGGTGCTCTGTGCGCTTTCTGGTGGAGTGGATTCTTCGGTGGCTGCTGTTTTACTCGCAAAGGCAGTGGGAAAGCAACTGACTTGTGTGTTTGTAGATCATGGTTTATTGCGCAAAAATGAAGGAGATGAAGTGGAGGAGGTATTTGGACCTAATGGTTCTTATGATATTAATTTTATTCGTGTGAATGTGCAGGAACGCTTTTATCAAAAGTTAGCAGGTGTGACAGAACCAGAGGAGAAAAGAAAGATCATTGGAGAAGAATTTATCCGTGTATTTGAAGAAGAAGCTAAGAAGATAGGAACTGTGGATTATTTAGTACAAGGAACGATTTATCCTGATGTGATTGAAAGTGGATTGGGAAAATCTGCTGTAATTAAATCTCACCACAATGTGGGGGGATTACCAGATCATGTGGATTTTAAAGAGATTATTGAACCGCTTCGTTTATTATTTAAAGATGAAGTGAGAAAAGCGGGATTAGAATTGGGGATTCCAGAAAAATTAGTGTATCGCCAGCCATTTCCGGGACCAGGACTCGCAATTCGTATTATTGGAGAGGTAACAGCAGAAAAAATAAAAATATTACAGGAAGCAGATGCGATTTATAGAGAGGAAATTGCAAATGCAGGATTAGATAAAAATTTAGGTCAGTATTTCGCTGCGTTGACCAATATGCGTTCGGTTGGTGTTATGGGAGACGAGAGGACATATGATTATGCAGTTGCGTTAAGAGCAGTAAATACATCTGATTTTATGACGGCAGAAACTGCACAACTCCCTTGGGAAGTATTGGGAAAAGTAACAAGCAGAATTGTGAATGAAGTGAAACATGTAAATAGAGTATTATATGATTGCACAGGAAAACCACCGGCTACGATAGAGTTCGAATAGTAAACAGAAAGCCGGGAAGCCGCATAAACAGCGGACTTTCCGG
>CANRVK010000066.1 GCA_947643285.1 uncultured Eubacteriaceae bacterium | reverse complement strand
TCTTTTTTGGCAAGTAATACTGTGACAAATGATTATTATCCGACATTGGCGAAACTATTGTTTGAAACAGCAGTAGAACTACAGAAAGAAACAGGTGTGCATATTGCATTTATTAATCTCTCTGGAGGTGTGGGAGTGCCTTATCTGCCAGAACAAGAATCAAATGATATTATGGTGATTGGAGAAGGAGTGAGAAAGGCATTTGAAGAGGTTTTAGTTCCTGCTGGAATGGGAGATATTGCGATATTTACAGAACTTGGCAGATTTATGTTAGCTCCATATGGACATTTAATTGCAAAAGCGATTCATGAGAAACACACATATAAAGAATATATTGGATTGGACGCATGTGCGGCTGATCTGATGCGTCCAGCTATGTATAGAGCTTATCACCATATTACTGTGTTAGGAAAAGAAGATATGCCTTGTGATTATGTCTATGATGTGACAGGAGGACTCTGTGAAAATAATGATAAATTTGCGATTGATAGAAAACTGCCTAAAATAGAGATAGGGGATTATTTAGCACTTCATGACACCGGAGCACATGGATTTTCTATGGGATATAATTATAATGGAAAACTTAGATCCGCAGAGCTTTTGCTCAAAGAAAATGGAGAGGTGAAAATGATACGAAGGGCAGAAACTCCAGAAGATTATTTTGCCACTTTAGATTTTTCAGGACTAGAAGAAAAATAGGGAGATAGATTTATTTATTGTGAATATTGTGAAGAATGATAAAAGAAAACTATCTTTTCAAAAAGTAGAACCATCAACCAACGAGCGAAGGCAAGGACATATTCCAAAAGAAGCCCCTTGGAAGACGTCAGCACTTAATGAGTGAACCCATAAGGGTTCAATGAATTTAGTACCATTACGTCTGGAACGGAGCGAAAGCGCGGCTTTGTTGGAATATGTCCTTGCCGCAGCGCCCCTTTTGCATTTTAAAGCAGCCTTAACGAAATCTAATTTATTTTATAGGATAGTTGACAAGCGTTATAGATAGTGTTATGATTAAAAAAATTAGTAGAGGTTGCGTAATTCAAGAGTAAGTTGTTGGATATACAAGGAATAGAAGAGAACAACAGAAAGGGGAGAACGCCGAAAGGAAAAAGTTCCTTGTGCTTTTTTTCTTGGGTATACAGCGAATAACTGTATAACTGTCATCAAAACTTGATGGGGCGCTACCTATTTATGGATGATATTATGATAGATGATACAGAGCCGTCCTTTTGAGGGCGGTTTTTTTAGGGATATTTAAAAAAAAGTTGCCAGTAGGGAAAAAATGAATACTATATATTACAAAGAAATAAGGAGGACATTAGTATGGCTATTTTTAAAGGGGCAGGTGTTGCAATTGTAACTCCATTTACAGAAGATTATCAGGTGAATTTTGATAAGTTAGGAGAACTAATTGATTTTCAGATTGAGAATGGAACAGATGCAATTATTATCTGCGGAACAACAGGAGAGTCTTCTACTCTGACACATGAAGAACATTTGGATTGTATTCGGTTTGCAATTAAAAAGACAAATAAGAGAGTGCCTGTCATTGCAGGAACAGGGTCTAATTGTACAGAAACGGCGGTTTATCTGTCAAAAGAGGCGCAGAAAGCAGGAGCAGATGCGCTTTTATTAGTGACACCTTATTATAATAAAGCGACGCAGAATGGATTAAAGGAACATTTCACCATAATTGCCAATTCAGTAGAGATACCGATTGTTTTATATAATGTGCCCAGCCGTACAGGATGTAATATTTTGCCGGAAACAGCAGTTTCTTTAGCGAAAAATGTGAAAAATATTGTGGCGATAAAAGAGGCGAGTGGGGATATCTCACAGATCGCGAAATTAGCATATTTAGCAGACGGGGCGTTAGATATTTATTCTGGAAATGATGATCAGATTGTGCCAATACTTTCTTTAGGAGGAGTAGGAGTTATTTCTGTTTTATCTAATATCGCTCCCAAAAAGACACATGATATTGTAGAAAATTATCTAAATGGAAATGTGAAACAAAGTACAAAACTGCAATTAGAAGCGATTCCTTTGGCAAAGGCATTATTTAGTGAAGTAAATCCTATTCCAGTAAAAGCGGCACTTAATATGATGGGCTTTCAGGTTGGAGATTTGAGAAGACCATTGACACCGATGGAAGAAGAAAATAAAGTAAAGTTAAAAAAAGTGATGCAGGAATATGGAATTTTATGATAGAATAAAATATAAAGGTTATAGAAGAGTAGTTATTATTTAATTGTGGCTTAAGTTTACATGATTAAGAAAGTGTGAACTTAAGCTAACATTTTAAATAGTAATAAAGAACACTAAAATAGTAGTTGCAATATCCTTCTAAAACGGATAAAATATTATATAGAGGAGGCAATAAACAAAATGATAAGAATCATTATGGTAGGTTGTAATGGAAAAATGGGACAAAATATTTCGCAAATAGTAGCAGAAGATGCTGCTGCCGAGATAGTAGCAGGAATTGATTTTTATGCTGTGGAAAAAAATGGCTATCCTGTATTTGATACTATTACAGCTTGCAATATAGAAGCAGATGTGATGATTGATTTTTCCTCTCCACAAAAACTGGAAGAACGATTAAACTATGCAATAGAAAAACAACTTCCCATTGTTTTATGTACAACAGGACTTTCAGAAAAACAGATTGCACAAGTGGAGGATGCTTCTAAGAAAGTGGCTATTTTGCGCTCTGCTAATATGTCAATGGGGGTGAATACTTTATTAAAAATTGTAAAAACAACGGCACAGATTTTAGCTGAAGCAGGATTTGATATAGAAATCATAGAAAAACATCATAATCAAAAGGTAGATGCGCCAAGTGGTACAGCATTAGCATTAGCGGATGCGATAAATGAAGGGCTGGATAATTCCTATCACTATATATATGATAGAAGTAAAGAATATGTAAAGAGAGATAAAAAAGAAATCGGAATTTCTTCTGTGCGGGGAGGGACAATTGTAGGAGAACATGATATCATTTTTGCTGGAACAGATGAGGTGATTGAATTTTCTCATACTGCTTATTCTAAAGCAATTTTTGGAAAGGGAGCAGTACAAGCCGCCAAATTTTTGAGTGGACAGCCAGCAGGGGTATATAATATGAGCGATGTTATAGGATAAGAACATATTCAAGAGAGAATAAGATCAAAAATAGGAAGAAAGGAGATGCTACTAAAGGCAAACTTATAGATTCCTTGTTGAAGTAATGATAGAAACAAGGAAAAGAAGAATTGTCGATGGCTAGTCAGGAAGTTATGGCTGGGGATTGTATAAGAATTTTTAAGCAGATATAGTAGTAAAAAACAATTAAAATGTATAGAAAAGAAAGCAGTAAAACTCTTGATATAGTTGTTTATATTTAGTAGCAGAATTTATAGATATGCAGCGATGGATGAAAGATCAAAAGATAGGGAAGAAATTAGTAACATCATTTACAATTGTAATAGCAGGTATGCTTTTAATATCAATGGTAGCAGTTATTAGCTTAACATTAATAAAAAGCAAAGTAGAATTTTTCTATAATACTCCATATCAAAATACAAAAGCTCAGTTGATTATGAGACGTGATACACAAAGTATTATGAAAAATCTGCTCTGGGCATGTACCACAACAGATGAAGCAAAGAGAGAACAATTATTAGCTGAAATAGAAGCAGATATGGAAGATCAGGCAGAACAGATTAATTTTTTAAAACAGAATAGTTCAGCACAAGATTTGCTAAGGCAAGTAGAAGATAAGATGGCGATAGTAGCGAGTGAAAGAAAAATTATTTTGGAATATGCCAAAGAGAATAAGATAGAAGAAGCGCTGGCGATGTTTAATGAAAAATATGCAGCTGCTATTCAGGAAGTTTTGGAGCTGATGAAGGATATCGGAGAGTTAGCAGATACTAATGCAGCAAAAGCTTATAATCAATCCAGAACTTTAACAGGAAATGCTTATATTATAGTTATTATATTAATTGTTATAGTATCTATTTTATCCGTTCTGCTTTGTAAGATGATTACTAAGATGATTACAACACCTGTGAAAGAGCTAGAAAGTGCTACAGAGGAACTTTCTAAAGGGAATTTTGATATTAATCTCAATTATCAGTCACAGGATGAGTTAGGAACTTTAGCGACAAACTTTCAGAAAACATGTGATTTTATCAATGTAATTATTACTGACTTAAATAAGAATTTTGCAGAAGTTGCAGAGAGAAATTTAGATATACATAGTCAATATGAACAGGAATATATAGGTGCTTTTCTTCCACTATTAAATAGCTGTAAAACGATGATTGTAAAAATCAGTGAAGCGATGAGACAGATTAATACTTCTTCTGAACAGGTATCTTTTGGTTCATCACAACTTTCACAGAGTGCAATGGCATTAGCATCAGGGGCAACAGAACAGGCTGGCGCTGTACAGGAATTACAGGCTACTATTACAAATCTCACAGAACAGACAATACAGAGTGCAAAGGACAGCAAAGAAGCAGTAAAACAGACAGATAAAGTAAAACAAGAAGCTTCAGAATCTAGTATAGAGATGGAAAATCTGACACAGGCAATGGAGCGTATTAATAAAACATCAAATGACATCGGAAATATTATTGCGGAGATTGAAGAGATTGCTTCTCAAACGAATCTGCTTTCTCTTAATGCAGCGATCGAAGCGGCAAGGGCAGGAGAAGCAGGAAAAGGTTTTGCAGTTGTGGCAGCGGAGATTAGAAAATTGGCAGAAGACAGTGCAAATTCAGCAATTAGTACTAGAAAGCTGATAGAAGATTCCATTAGAGAAGTGAGTATAGGAAGTCAGATCACGAATAAAACAGCGTTATCTTTAAATAAAGTAATTGAAGGAGTGCAGATTATTGCAACAAAAGCAGAAGCGACCAGTATAGCTTCAGAACAACAGGCTGAGAGCATGAAACAGATTGAGATAGGAATCGATCAGATATCTTCTGTTGTTCAGAGCAATTCTGCAGTAGCACAGGAAACATCAGCAACCAGTGAAGAATTGACAGCACAAGCAGAAACATTAAAACAATTAGTAGAGCAATTTAAGTTATTTGAGCCATAAAAGATTGATTGCAAGAATAATTAGTATTTAGTTTTTAATAGGTAGTTAGTGTTGTGACTGAAGGTTCGCACAGGCAAGACACTATTCCAACGAAGCCGCGCTTTCGCTCCGTTCCAGACGTAACGGACACTAAATTCGCGAAACCCTTGCGGGTTTGCTCATTAAGTGCCGACGTCTTCCAAGGGGCTTCTTTTGGAATAGTGTCTTGCCTGTGCTAGTTTGTATTATAGGTAAGTTTGTGGAGTGTGATTTTTATCTGTCAAAAGAAAACTTTTCGTCAATCTTATCTTTAAGTATCTTCAATTAGTCTTTTGATAGATTCATCTAAAATCCATATTTTTATGTCAACCAAAAGTAAAGATTTAGCATGTTCAAATTTCCAAATTAGTTTACATAAAATCGTACTGAGCCGATTATTTTTTCAAAAGACTAATTGCAGTTAAGTATAGAAAAAAGGAAAATAGAGATAATAAACAGGAATAACTTTTAAAAAGAAAATTTTAGGCTGTTTTAGCAACATACTGGCTTAGTAGTGAAGCTCAGTTTTTAGTTCCTAGAATAATCAATAAACGAGCAGAGGCAAGAAATGATTCCAAAAGAAGCCCCTTGGAAGACGTCGGCACTTAATGAGCAATTTCGCAAGAAGCGAAACTGCGAATTTAGTACCGTTACGTCTGGAACGGAGCGAAAGCGCGGCTTCGTTGGAACATTCCTTGCTGGCGCGCCCCTCCCTTTCTAAACCTCCCCCCCCTCTCCTTAATCCCTAGCCTCTATCAATATCAATATCCCTTCCGAAAATGATATCCTTCCTTCTTCCTCTTTTAATTCATTACTGATTCCTAAAGTCAAATTAGTCCGAATATCCATATCATAATGACATAAAGGATATCGAAACCCCTCTAATGTCAGATCCCGAACAACACTTGTAAATGGCAATAAACTAATATACTTCCCAAATACCTCTGATTTTCTTACTATCTTCTCCCTTTGAATCAACTGTATTCTATTATAATCATCACACAAATAACAAGGAATATTCTCTTTTAAAGGAAGCGCTAACAACTGAATATTGCCAAGGGTATGATCCATTCGTGTCCCAATCCCTCCTAAAATATAGATCTCCTCACTCTGATACTCCACCGCCATCTCCACAGCGATTTGACCATCTGTCATATCTTTTTCTGGCTGAAAAACTCGCACAGGAATATTCTTGTTTTGATAAAAATCCACCATCTCTTTTGGAACAGTATCAAAATCCCCTACTATATGTGTTGGCAAAATTCCCATTTTCTCCGCTGCGATCAATCCTCCGTCTGCCGCAATCACATAATCAAATTTTTCTTTTTGATAATCCCTTCCCTGATACAGATTACCCCCTAATAAAATCAATGTTTTCTTCATATCGTATTCCAATCCACCCGAAAATCTACTGGTACATCATTTCCAAATTCCTCAAATATATTTTTAAATTCCTTTACATTTTTCATTTCATTTCCATTAAAAATACTAGAACCTGCTACAACAATGTTCCCACCTGCTAAAATAACTTCTCTCACATTTTTAGGGCTGATACCACCGTCCACCTCTATATTGACATCTAATCCTCTTTTTTGCACAAGCTCTCGAACTTGTTTTATCTTTCTTGTCATTTCTTTTATATAAATCTGCCCTGCAAAGCCGGGATTCACTGTCATCACTAAAACTACATCTAACTTATGAAGCACATATTCTAAAACATGTAACGGAGTAGCAGGATTTAAAGCTACACCTGCCTTTACACCGAAATAACGGATTTTTTCTATCGTGCTGTCCAAATGAACACAGGATTCTGCATGTATTGTAATACAATCCGCTCCTGCATTGACAAAATCTTTGATATATCTTTCTGGATCTTGTATCATCAAATGTACATCAAAAGCACAATTTGTTATTTTCCTTATGGATTCTATCACTGGAATTCCAAATGTAATACTAGGAACAAATAGACCATCCATAACATCAATATGGATCATATCAACTCCTGCTGCAGAAACTTTTAAAATATCTTCTCCTAAACGCGCAAAATCTGCTGATAAAATTGATGCTGCAAGTTTTAACATAGTGAATTCTCCTTTAATCTGTTTCTTTAATATTTTCTCTTCTCTTTTAGTTCCTCATATAGCATCACATAATTTTCATATCTAGATGAATGAATCCTTCCATCTAAAACGGCTTGTTTTACCCCACAAATCGGCTCATTCATATGAACGCATCCTTTAAATTTACAATCCTTTTCATATTCTTTAAATTCCACAAAATATTTTTTTAATTCTTCTTTTTCTAATTCTTCTAATGATAAAGAGGTAAATCCCGGCGTATCCATTAAATAAGTATTTCCTTCTAGCTGAAAAATTTCAGAATGTCTGGTTGTATGCTTTCCCCTCTTAATCTTTTCGCTGATTTCGCCTATCTGCATATTCGCATCTGGCTGGATTTCGTTGAGTAAAGAAGATTTTCCCACTCCAGACGGTCCTGCCAAAGCAGTAGTTTTACAATATAATAACTTCTTTATTTCTTCTATTCCTTCTTTTTTGTATACACTGGTAAAAATAAGCGGATACTTACTCTCTTGATAAATTTCTTTTAATCTGTCTTGATCTTCTTTAGAAACTAAATCCTTTTTATTAAAGCAAATAATAGATGCTACCTGCTGCATCTCCATCATAACTAAAAATCGATCTAATAAATTCAAATTAGGCTCTGGACTGGAAACAGCAAAGATGATAAGTGCTTGGTCAATATTTGCTACTGTCGGTCTGATAAGCTGGCTAGTACGGGGAAAAAGCTCGGTAATAATACCAAGCTTTTCTTTTTCATCTAATACTGCAATTTCCACATTATCCCCGACTAATGGCTTTTTGTCCTTTATTCGGAATACTCCTTTTGCTTTACATTCATAGATTCCATATCCTACTACATGCACATAATAAAATCCTGCAATTCCTTTTATTATTTTTCCTTGCATAATTTTCTCCATTTCTGTGTGGTCTTTTCACTTTTTGCCTATTGAAAATCCACTAAACAACTGCCACAGTCATGCTCCACTCCGCCAAATGTCAGATATACACGCACAGAACCTTCATATAGTCCTGTTTCTCCGATAATATCGTTTTTTGTATAGGGAAAACTAGATGGATTTACGGTTACTTTCTCAATATCTCTCAATATTGTCTTTCCATCTTCTGTTGTCTGAGAAAGTTCTAAGCGCAAAGTAGCATCGCCATAACGTGGCGGATTGATAACTCCGGGCGAAATCGGCTCTGCAAAATTATTGCCGTCGTCTGTGATATATTGAGAAACTTGGGATAAGTTGATGGTCAAAGAACCTTTAAATGTCACTTTTCCCTTACTCACCACTAAATTCACAGATGTCCCTTGTTTTGCTATTTTTCCTGCTTCCAGACTCTGACTGATGATTTTTCCCGCTGCTACCTCTGTACTCTCCGCCTCTTCTGTCTTTCCTAGAATAAATCCTTCTTTTTCTAATGCCAACTTCGCCTCTTCTAATGTCATGCCCTTTACATCAGGAACAGGCACTTCTTTAAACTCTGGTCCCATGCTGACTGTGATTGTCACTTTATCTTTTTTCATGATCATAGTATTTGGAGTCGGATTAGAACTTATTACAATTCCTTTTTCAATTTCATCACTGTATATATATTCTGATGTCACTTCCAGATCTTTATCTTTTAATGCTGCAATCGCCGACTGTTCTGTCTTTCCAGATACATCTAACATAGAAAATTTCTCTGGTCCGGTACTCACAACCACTCCTATTGTACTGTTTCTGGCGATAGAAGTTCCAGCTTCTACTTCCTGTCGGATAATTTTTCCTGCTTCTATGGTATCAGAACTCTCTCTTCCTGTGACGGTGATTCCTAAATTCATCTGATTGAGTGAAATTAATGCATCTGCCTCAGAAAGACCTACGACTGGTGGTACAGTCACCATGTTCACACCATTGGTTGTTGTTTCTGTCTGAGCTGGTACAGTGCTAGAAGTAGGAACAGTAGAAGTGTCTAATGTACTTGTAGTCTGTCCAGAAGTCGGATTTTCATTATGATTTCCCTTTGGCATCATTTTCATAATAATAAAAATCAATAGACACACGATTAAAACAGCCGCTACTACGCTCAATATCGTCATCATTTTCTCTACTTTAGGATTCACACGATCTCCTTCTTCTACTTCTTCTTTATAAAAGTTAGAATTAGGATTCGCCTTTGATTTCGGAATTACAGGTCTTTCGTTTTCTTCTTCTCTGTTAGAATTTTTTTTCAGTACGGTTACTTCTTCCTCTGTTAAAGAGATAGTAGGAGCTTGTGTATTAATAGGAATCAACTGTACAAAATCTTCATCTGGAGTGACTAAAGATTTTTTCAAATCTGCAATGACATCACTCGCCTTTGCATAACGGCGTTCTGGTTTCTTCTGCGTACATTTATAGATAATCTTCTCCACACTGATTGGCAGATCAGGGGTATAATCTCTAGGAGAAGGGAGTTCATTTTGAATGTGCTGAAGTGCCACTGCGACAGTATTATCTCCTTCAAATGGAAGCATACCAGTAACCATCTCATAGAGTGTAATTCCTAAAGAATAAATATCGCTTCTCTCATCACTATAACTGCCTCTCGCCTGCTCAGGAGAAATATAATATACCGATCCTACTGCATTAGAACTAATCGTCTGAGAAGAGGAAGCGCGCGCGATCCCGAAATCTGTGACTTTTACTTTTCCCTCCCTTGATATAATAATATTTTGGGGTTTGATATCCCGATGTATGATATGATGACTATGTGCTGTTTGTATTCCTTGTGCCACTTGAATCGCAATGCTGACTGCTTCTTTTACATCTATTCTCCCTTTTTTATCAATATATTTCTTCAGTGTAATTCCTTCGACTAATTCCATCACAATATAATAGAGTCCATTTTCTTCTCCTACATCATAAATATTGACTATATTAGGATGGCTTAAAGCTGCTGCCGCTTGTGCTTCTGCTCTGAATTTAGATACAAAATTTCTATCTTCACTAAACTCTGACTTTAACACTTTAATCGCTACATATCGGTTTAGCTTATGACATTTTGCCTTATACACATCTGACATTCCACCAGAACCAACTTTACTAAGTATTTCATAGCGGTCATTCAAAATTGTTCCGTTTGTTAACATACTTTCTTTCTCCTATCCGCTCTGCTTTTCTAAAAATAAAAACAGGCTTTTCAGAACTCATTTCTCTTTCCTAATTTTTATGGCTCAATTAAAATAGCAGAGATATTATCTCTTCCACCATTCCGATTCGCCAATTCAATTAAACTAAAAATCTTTGCCTTTGTCTGTTCTTCCATTTTTATCCCCTCTTGTGCATCACGATTACAAATATAGAGAATATCAGAATCCTCTATCATATTAGTCAGCCCATCTGAGCATAAAAGAACGGATTCGTTCTCCTTTAATTCCGTTTCAAAAAAATCTGCTATTACTGTTTCACTCACGCCAACAGCTCTTGTAATGATATTTTTCTTCTCATGATATTTCGCTTCATTTTTATCAATTTCCCCCAATAAAACCATCCTTTCCACGAGGGAATGATCTCTTGTAATCTGACGGATAGTATCTCCTATGACATATAATCTACTATCTCCCACATTGGCGACACACAAAGCATTTCCTATTATAACTGCCGCTACAAAAGTAGTTCCCATCCCTTCTAAAGTCATTGATCTTTTTGACTCTTGATAGAGCAAAAAATTCACTTCCTGTAAAGTGTGTTTTATAATAGAAATTGGATTTTCATAAGATGAGGTCTTCACTTTTTCTACAAAGTTATTGACAGTAAAGGAGGAAGCATAATCCCCTGCTTTGTGCCCTCCCATTCCATCTGCGACAATAAATAAATTAGGAAGATTGCCTACGGAAGTTTTGGAATAAAAAATATAGTCCTGATTCACCAACCGGCTTCGACCTATATCTGTTTGTCCATACACCCGCATGATTCATTCTCCTTTTCTTTTTGTTCATTATGATAACTTTTTCTCAATTGACCGCAAGCGCCATCAATGTCCCCGCCCATTTCCCTTCTTATAGTAACATTAATTCCATAATTTTCAAGCTTATTTTTAAAATTTAAGATTTCTTTTTTTTGTGACTGCTTAAAATCTCTCTCTTTTATCGGATTCACAGGGATCAGATTTACATGACAATTCATATGTCGAATCCACCCTGCTAACTCCTCTGCATATTCTATTTTGTCATTGACTCCTTTGATTAAACTATATTCAAATGTAATTCTTCTGCCTGTCTTTTTAAAATAATATTGACATGCTTCCATCAGTTCTTTTATAGAATATCGATTCGCCACAGGCATTAATTGTTTTCTTAAGTCATCATTGGAAGCATGAAGAGAAATCGCTAATGTGATCTGTAACTTTTCTTCTGCCAATTCTCTTATTTTTTCTGTCAGACCACAAGTGGAAACAGTGAGATTGCGCTGGCTGATATTTAGACCATTCCCATCTGTTAAAAGTTCTATAAATCTCACTAGATTTTCATAATTGTCAAATGGTTCTCCCATTCCCATCACCACGACATGATCCACTCTTTCTTTTTTCAATCTCTGAATCCGATAAATCTGATCTAACATTTCAGAAACTTCTAATGACCTAGTGAGTCCATCCAGCGTAGAAGCACAAAAGCGGCAGCCCATTCTACACCCCGCCTGTGAAGAAATACATACTGAATTTCCATGATGATATTTCATCCATACACTTTCTATTCTGCTGCCGTCTGACAATTCAAATAAATATTTTGTCGTACCATCTAATTTGGAAACCTGTATTTTTAACGGTTTTAAAGTCACTAAATAAAACCTCTCTTTTAGTTTCTCTTTGAAATCTTCAGAAATATTCGTCATTTCTTTAAAATCTTCTATCTGTTTTTTATGAATCCATTCATAAATCTGTTTTGCTCGAAATTCCTTTTCTCCAAGCGCTAATATCTCTTGTTTTAATTGTTGTAGATTATATGCTTTTATATCCTTTTTCACCATTTATTTTTAACCTTTATTCCTTTTTGCGAAATCTCGCAAAGTAAAATCCATCTCCATCATCGATTCCCTGTAAAAAAATCCTGCTCTCTTCTAACTCAAATGGATACTCTTTCAAAAACCACTCGGTATTTTCCTCATTTTCTTTTTTATTTACCGTACAAGTGCTATAAAATAATATCCCACCCTTTTTCACATAACGCCAAACAACAGATAATATCTTCTGTTGTAATTGTTTTAACTCCTTCTGCGCTTCTTCTGTCATCTTATATTTTAAATCATTCTTCTTTCCAATTACTCCTAAGCCAGAGCAAGGTAAATCAGCGATTACAATATCTGCTCTATTCTCATCTTTTTCTGTTAAAACTAACGCATCTTGTACCACATCCAGTATATTCAATAGAACACGAC
>CANRVK010000065.1 GCA_947643285.1 uncultured Eubacteriaceae bacterium | reverse complement strand
GAAGACGTCGGCACTTAATGAGCAGTTTCGCAAGAAGCGAAACCGCGAATTTAGTACCGCTACGTCTGGAACGGAGCGAAAGCGCGGCTTCGTTGGAATATTCCTTGCCTTCGCGACCCTTTGTCAAAAATGCCCCCTCAACCTATTTCCTTAAATTCATACCTATACCAAACAAATTATTTATCCCCTATATTTCTAAAATCCCCTTTATATCCTTTAATATCATAACATGTGAAAACTGTTCTAACTCTTCTCTTGTTGTCACTCCTGATGTAACACCCACAAAATCCACTCCTGCTGCTTGTGCTGCCTGTGCGTCGATTACACTATCTCCTATATATAAAACTTCTTCCCTTTGTAATCCAAATCTTTCTATCACGGTCAAAATCCCCTCTGGATTCGGCTTTGCCTTTTTCACATCTTCCCCGCCCAAAATAAAATCTATCTCTTGTTTTAACCCCACATTTTCAAAAAATTCCTCTATTCTTTCTTTCCCTTTTGTAGAAACAATCATCACATTTTTTCCATTTTTAGAAAGTGTTTTTAAAACCTCTGGAACAGAAGGAAAAATCACAGTATTCTTATTCATAATTTCATCTGCTTTTTTTCTATATACCATTTGATATTCACTTATAATAGCGTCATCTTCTACTTCTGTCAACTTTCTAAATGCATCTTTTAACGTCATACCAATTGTTTTTTTAATCTCCTCATCAGAAATTCCCTGATATTGATATTTTTGAAGCACATACCGAAAACAGCCTAAAATTCCCTTTTCTGAATTTGCCAATGTATAATCAAAATCAAATAAATATGCCTGATATTTCATTTCTGCCTCCATTCCATTTTCCATATCATTCCATTCTCTATTTTTTTCTATAATATAAAATCCCCCGCCTTATCTCTTATCAAAACAAAAGGCGAGGATATTTTCTTATCTTTTCTCTTTATCTGCATATATGATATAATCTTCTTTTCTAGGCTTTGCCTCTGGATAATCTCCTTCTACATAGCCAAGAACACAATTTCCTATCCCGATATAATCCTCTGAAACTCCCCATTCTCTGGCAATTTTTCTTCCTTCCTCTGAATCAAACACTTCTCGCGCCCGATGTATCCAACAAGATCCGATCCCCAACGCATGTGCTGCATTCATCAAATTTCCCATCACGAGGCTTCCATCTTCTACATAAGTTCTCCGATTCTTATCCGCAAATACAATCACCACAGTAGGTGCGCCATAAAATGGATCTGTTTGAGTTCCCATCACCTTTGCATTTAACTCTGATAATCTTTTTATTTGTTCTTTTTCTTGTACCACTACCATTAATGGAGATTGTGCATTCATACCTGTAGGCGCATACATACCTGCTTCCAAAATAGCTTTTAAGACTTCTTCTTGAATCTGTTCTGTTTTAAAGCTTCTAATACTTCTCCTCGTCTTTAAATCAAGCAATGTATCTTTCATCTTTCCTTCTCCTTATATTCCTCTTTTAACATCTTAATCTCTTTCTTCCATCCTTCTATCTCATTTGGCGTTTCTAAAATAAAAGGAAGCCCTTTTAACAATGGATGATTGATCACGCTCACCAAAGCCTCTTTTCCTATCATTCCTTCTCCAATTGCCGCATGTCTGTCCTTTTTACTTCCTCTTACATTCATACTGTCATTTAAGTGAATCGCCTTCAGACGATAAAGCCCTATGATTTCATCAAATTGCTTCAACACTCCATCTAAATCTTCTACAATATCATACCCTGCATCCCATATATGGCAAGTGTCCATACAGACTCCTATTTTATCCTGCAATTCCACCTTTTCTAAAATCTGTTGTAATTGTTCAAAACTTTTTCCTATTTCTGTCCCTTTTCCTGCCATCGTTTCTAACAGCACAGTCGTAGATTGATCTGGTTTTAAAACTTCATTTAATAACTCTGCAATATACTCAATTCCTATCTTTTCTCCTTGTCCCACATGACTTCCTGGATGAAAATTATAATAATTTCCCGGTATATTCTCCATTCTCGATAAATCTTCTGCCATCGCTTCTTTTGCAAATTTTCTCAATTCCTCTTTTTGTGCACATGGATTCATAGTATAAGGAGCATGTGCTACAATTTTCCCAAAATTATTCTCTTTCGCAAATTCCACAAATCGCTTTGCATCTTTTACATCCAGCGCTTTAATACTTCCTCCTCGCGGATTTCTAGTAAAAAAGGCGAAAGTATTCGCTCCTAATTCCACCGCCTGTTTCCCCATATCTTCATAACCTTTTGAAAAAGAGATATGACTTCCAATGATTAACATATAGTTCCACCTTTCTTTCCTCATTATCATCTTGTCTTTTTTTATTTTAACATATTTTCCCTGACTTGTTAATAGTTAAATTTTTATGTCCTTTGTAAAGTTTTCTCTATATTTTCCTAAAATCCATAGTTTTTTTTTGAAAAATCTGTTATACTCTATTTTATCTAATCGAGCAGAAGTGGACTGGCTTATAGATAACAAATGCGGAAACGCTTTGAATCAGCTTATTGTAATAAAAACAGAAAGGAGTTTTTTTATGGCATTAGATGGAATCGTTATTTCTAATATAGTAGAAGAATTAAATCAAACTATCTTAAATGGTCGCATCAGTAAAATTGCTCAGCCAGAGCCTGATGAATTATTGCTCACTATAAAAAATAATAAAACCCAATATAAACTATTATTATCTGCTGGAGCTTCTCTGCCTCTGATTTATTTAACACAAGAATCGAAGGTAAATCCTATGACTGCTCCCAACTTTTGTATGCTTTTAAGAAAGCATCTCAATGGTGGTAAAATCCTCTCTATCACTCAGCCAAGCTTAGAGAGAATCATTCACTTTGAAATAGAACACTTAAATGATATGGGAGATTTATGCCAAAAATTTCTCACCATTGAATTAATGGGAAAGCATAGCAATATCATATTTCGAGATAATGACCTCATTATCGACAGCATCAAACATGTTTCTTCTCAGATGAGTTCTGTCCGCGAAGTGCTCCCCGGACGCTCTTATTTTATTCCAGATACACAAGAGAAATTTGACCCTCTCACCTTAAAAGAAGAAACTTTTTATGATAAAATCCTCTCAAAACCCATGCCCCTTTCCCAAACACTTTATAAGAGTTTAACAGGAATAAGCCCTATTATAGCAGAAGAAATTTGTTATGAAACAAACTTAGACTCTGCTGTCCCTGCCAATACCTTATCCGAACTAGAAAGAACCCATCTCTATCATACGTTCCAAAATTTCATGGATAAGATAAAGAAAAAAGAATATAGCCCTATTATCTTTTATAAAGAGAAAGAACCTATAGAATTTTCCAGTTTACCACTGACTATCTATCAGGAATTTTCTTCTCAAAATTATTCTAGCATCAGTCAAGTATTAGAAACTTACTATGCTTCTAAAAACGCTTTAACTCGTATTCGTCAAAAATCTTCTGATTTAAGAAAAATCGTACAGACAGCTTTAGAAAGAAACCGAAAAAAATATGATTTACAATTAAAACAGTTAAAAGATACCGAAAAACGGGATAAATACAAACTATATGGGGAACTTCTTTATACTTATGGCTATGATATAAAAGAAGGCGCAAAAGAGTTAGAAGCTCTTAATTATTATGACAACAACGCTCTCATTAAAATTCCATTAGATCCCGACTTTTCCGCACAAGAAAATGCCAAACGATATTTTGATAAATATGGAAAGTTAAAGAGAACCTATGAAGCACTTTCTGAATATAGCAAAGAAACCAAAGAAGAGATTATTCATCTAGAATCTATCGCTACTGCTTTAGAAATCGCCTTACTAGAAGAAGATTTGCAAGAAATCAAAGAAGAACTCATAGAGTATGGTTATATCCGCCGCAAATATACTGCTAAAAAACAAAAAATAACCAGTAAACCTTTTCATTATCTTTCCAGTGATGGGTTTCACATCTATGTAGGCAAAAATAACTTTCAAAATGAAGACATCACGTTTCAATTAGCCACTGGAAATGACTGGTGGTTTCATGCTAAAGGTATCCCCGGTTCTCATGTTATCGTAAAAACACAAGGACAGGATTTGCCTGATAAAACCTTTGAAGAAGCCGCTCGTTTAGCCGCTTTTTATTCAAAAGGTCGTGAAAATGAAAAAGTAGAAATCGATTATACAGAAAAGAAAAATATAAAAAAAGTAGCTGGTGCAAAACCCGGGTTTGTCATTTACCATACTAACTATTCCATGTTAGTATCCCCTGACATTCAAAATATCACCCTAATATAACCTTTACCCTTATATCAACCCCTTTCTCTTCAAAACCCAAAATAGAAGATATCTTGAAAAATACAAACGAAAAACGAAAAATAAGAAAAAAGCGATTTCAACGTCTATTCTTCCTCTTCGTTGAAATCACTCTTTTCTTTCTCTAATTTATAACCTATTTCGCAAAAATTTAACTATTCCTTTCTTCCACTTCCATCTCTGCTTTTACTGCCTCTTCCTCTCGACAATTCTCTTTTTCCATCTCTTTTCTTCCCCAAACTCGGAATGCTTGATAAGACTTAATAAAATGTCTGGATAAAAAGAAATTATGAGAACGCTCTTTGGTATATTGTTCTGAAAGCTTCTTTAAATTTTTATCTTCTAATTGTATTTTTTCATTCTCTTTCTGTTCATTATCTAATTTCTCTCTTATTACCTCTTTATTCAAATGTATATTTCTATAGTGTAAATGCTGTTGTATTTCATCTATAATAGAGGAAAGTTTTTTTAACTTCTCATTTAAACCAATCGCCCCTATCAGACTGATAATAAAATCCACGATATAATAAACAATCAAAATAGTAGCTAAAACTTCTCCTGTCCTTCTACTATATAACCCTAAAATCATATTCGCCCACTTATGAAGAAATGCAAATAAAAATATCGTATAAAATCCCCAAGCGATACTGCTTTCCAGACACAAAATCCCTTTATAATTAAAAGGCTTATCATTATAATCCCACCAAATGCATCCAAATATCCTCTGCATAATAATCGCTGTAATATATTCTAATGTAGTAGCTAATATTGTCCCACAAAAATAAAGAATAATATAATTATGAGAAAACGGTTTTAAAATAAAATATACCGTCAATGCTCCCACTCCATAAATTGGACAGATAGGTCCATGAATAAAGCCACGATTTGTCCATTTTTTATTGCAAAAAGACATATAAATAGATTCCACTACCCAGCCTAATATACTATAAATAAAAAACCACTGGACAATATGATAGACATCTGTTCCTAAAATCTGTATTTCCCACATTTCCTTCTTCTCCTACCTTTAAACTCTTTTCTATTTTTTAATAACAACACAAAATACCGATTATAATTCCTAATACAGCTCCTGCAAATACCTGTAAAGGAGTATGTCCTATATATTCCTTTAATAATTTTTCCGGCAGTTCTTTATGTTCATGCTGAAAAGTGCGAACCATAAGGTTTAAAAGTTTGGCTTGTTTTCCAGTTTCCCTTCGCACACCCATCGCATCATACATCACAATAATTCCCATAACAAAAGAAATAGCGAACTCAGCAGATGCACACCCATAAAGTATGCCTGCTGATACCATAAGAGCACAAACCGTAGCAGAATGGGAGCTTGGCATACCACCAGACCCGATTAATCTCTCTGCACGAAATTGTTTTGTCAATAATAAATTTATAAGCGTCTTCAATATTTGAGCACTAAACCACCCCACTAATGCACTTATCAATAATCTATTTTTTCCTATTTCCCCTAGAAAAGAAAATTGTTCCATAAAGCCCATTTTTTCAATTCCTTTCTATTCTATATAGTATAAACCGACCGAGGCAAAGAAATAATTGTATAAAAAACATTTTCACAAAAGGTTCATAAGCGGCAAGGAACATTCCAACGAAGCCGCGCTCCCGCTCCGTTCCAGACGTAGTGGACACTAAATTCTCGGCGCGTAACCGCACCGCTCATTAAGTGCCAACGTCTTCCAAGGGGCTTCTTTTGGAATTGTTCCTTGCCGCTGCTACTTTGTCGGCTGTTCTGGGCAAAAAGATATCTTGTCTACATTTCTTACTTATAACCTAAATAACCTCTATTATCTATCACAATAGCTGCCATCACACCTCGCAAACTCGCCTATGCTACAGACTAGCACAGGAAAGAAACTATTCCAAAAGAAGCCCCTTGGAAGACGTTGGCACTTAATGAGCAAACCCGCAAGAAGCGGGATTTGCGAATTTAGTGTCCATTACGTCTGGAACGGAGCGAAAGCGCGGCTTCGCTGGAATAGTTTCTTTCCTGTGCGAACCTTTATCAACCTTTGTCAAAATGTCCTCAAAAACTATTTCTCAATACCGTCTGTTTCTTTTTAAATCTCATGATAGTTTCTATCAGCCCACAATGTTTATCCACATACATCACTACAAATCCTTCCCATGTTTTTGGAGGAATAATCGTAAGCGGCCACATATGTTTTAAAATAATATCTTTTTCCACTTCATTTAATTGAAAAGTCTGAATCGCATTATTCAATGCTCTTCTCGGATGAAAAAATCCATGAAAATGTTGTCCTGTTTCTTTGGCATATGTATGCCAATCATATAAATAAAAGTCATGTAATAATCCGCCTCTGGCTGCTGAAACGTAATCTAACCCATATCTTTTACAAATCCGATAGCTCAAATAAGAAACATGTAAGCAATGTGTTAATGTTGTAGTGCATCCATGTTGTAAATACTGATTCATGGATTGAAAAAGCCCATTTTGTAAAATATCTTCTACACATTCTACATATTCTTTATCGTATAAACTCTCTTCATTTTTTCCCCATTCTTCCTCATAAATGCTTTTTATAATCTTGCCTTTTATAGGATTTTTACTAACTATCTCTGTCATAACAGGCTTCCTTTCTTTAAAAAACTGCAGACTTCTTTTATTTTATGAAACTTTCTTTCTTTTGTTTATTTTATATTTTATTAAATTTCTATTTCATATCATAACATATTTCTAAACAGAAAGGAACTATTTTTCATTAATCTTTAAAAATCTTTATAAAATCTTATATTTTTTTTGGTATAAATCATAGTATTTCTTTTTCTTAAATAAAAAATTAGGTTATTACAAAAAGAAACTGTATTTTTAAGATTATTACAAAAAGGAAAGATAAGAATCTTATATTTTGTAATAATCTTAAAAAATACAGCTTCTTTTTTCTAAAAGGAGAATTCTATTTTGCCATATAAACTAAGGCATTTGAAAAATTTTATTTTATTCTATATTATGCTGTAAAAATACTGCGTACTTGTTTTACTTCTTCTTCGGAAGCCTTAGCAGCTGGTATATAATAGCTCTTACTTCTAGCAATTTCATATAATTCTTCTTGTGACATCTCACATTGGTTTCTGATTTGTTTTAAAGTTTGTTTTAATTCTGTATTATCTGTCTGGGGAATCATTTCTCCATATTTTGATAAATTCGCATTTATGCTCTCTAAAGCATCTACAACCATCACTTTTTCTTCCATAATCACACCCATCCTTCCTTTACTTACTGTAAAAATTTCATAAGTTGTTGTTTTGTTTCCATAGCAGATTGTGCTGATTTCTGAAAAAATTGTTTTACATTCTGGTCAGTAGCTTCATTGGCATAATCTGTCATTTTACAATGGCTGTTGTCATACCCCATAATTAAGTGTCTTAAATTTTGTAATTCTAGTTCGGTTAAATTCGACATAAAATATAACCTCCTTTTTGATGGAATTAAAGTTTTTGCTTACTCTTTTATTATCTTCAAAAAGGAGAAAATTATACTCTGCTAATTTTTCTTATAACTGATAATATAGTTCCTCATATTTTCTTGCAGAAGAATTCCAAGAATAATCTTGGGTCATGCCTCTGTCTATTAGTTTATTCCATTCTCGTTTATTGTCATAGTATATTTTTTCCGCATAGCGAATCGCATTTAACATTTCATGTGCATTATAGTTCGCAAAAGAAAATCCTGTTCCAGAACTCTCATATTCATTATAAGGAATAACAGTATCTTTTAAGCCACCTGTTTCTCTGACAATCGGCACAGTCCCATATCTCAAACTCATCAACTGGCTCAATCCGCAAGGCTCAAATAGAGATGGCATTAAAAATGCATCACATGCTGCATATATTTTATGTGACATAGGCTCTGAATAATAAATATTTGCAGATACTTTGTTATTATATTTCCAATCATAATGACGGAACATATTTTCGTATTTTGTTTCTCCTGTTCCCAATATGACAAACTGAAGTCCATCTTGACAGATTTCTTCTATCACACACTGCACTAAATCTAATCCTTTTTGATCGGTCAGTCTAGAAACAATTCCTAGCATAAATGTTTTATCATTGACTTCTAATCCTAACTCTTCCTGTAACGCTTTTTTATTTTTATATTTTTCTTTCCGGAATGTTCTCTCATTATATTTGAATGGAATAAAAGGATCTGTTTTTGGATTATACTCATTATAATCGATTCCATTTACAATTCCCTTTAGACAATTTGCGCGCGCGCACATCAATCCGTCTAGTCCTTCTCCATAAAATGGAGTCTTTATTTCCTCTGCATAAGTATCGCTGACTGTTGTCACATAATCTGCATATACAATCCCGCCTTTTAACAAATTCGCATCTTTATAAGATTCTAATTTATCTGGAGT
Organism: uncultured Eubacteriaceae bacterium; assembly: GCA_947643285.1. GTDB lineage: Bacteria > Bacillota > Clostridia > Lachnospirales > Lachnospiraceae > MGBC136627. The sequence goes on along the minus strand of CANRVK010000065.1, from coordinate 3,875 downwards.
GAAGTAATAAGCGGGCAGTCCTGTAAAGTCTTTCACTGTCTTAATATCCCAAACGCCTTGAAACTTCAGATTATGAATCGTCATAATTGATTTCATATTCCAAAAGAACTCTCCCTCTCGAAAACGCTCTTTCATATAAACGGGAATAAGACCTGTCTGCCAATCATGGCAATGAATGATATCTGGCTGAAATCCTATCACGGGCAGAGAAGATAATACCGCTTTAGAAAAGAAAGTAAACTTTTCAATGTCCCATTTTGTGTCCCCATATGGCTTTGCACCATTGAAATAATACTCATTATCGATAAAATAAAACAAAACACCATCATGCTCTAATTCAAAAATGCCAACATATTGATTTCTCCACGCCAGATCCATATAAAAATGTGTTTTATAAACCATTTTTGATTTCCACTGTTCCCCTATACAGGCGTACTTTGGAAGAATAACTCTGACATCAAATTCTTCTTTATTGAAGCATTTGGGCAGAGAACCTACTACATCTGCTAATCCTCCTGTCTTAATAAAAGGTACGGCTTCTGATGCCGCAAATAATACTTTTTTCATTCCGCTTACCTCCCAGCTATATTGTTTCAACCTAATTGTATTAGTAAGAAATAAATATTATCATGCTTTCCATCTACTTTATTGTAATAAGATAATGATATGGACGGCGTAGATTGTTTCCCTACTATGAAAGGTTAAATCTTTATATAAATTATATATGTCTTAAATTGTACCATAATTTTTTTATCATGTCTATGGTAGCGAAATGAATTTTATGTATTATAATAATTTTGACTGCAAACGGATTTTATCAGAAATTAAAGCGATAAACTCAGAATTTGTAGGTTTTCCTTTTTTATTATTTACCGTATATCCGAATAATTCATCTATTGTATCCACTCTTCCTCTGCTCCATGCCACTTCAATCGCATGTCTAATCGCTCTTTCTACACGACTCGCCGTAGTCTGATTTTTCTTTGCGATACTAGGATATAAAACCTTAGTAATAGAATTTAACATTTCAATATCATTGACTGACATCATAATAGCATCTCTCAAGTATTGATAGCCTTTGATATGAGCAGGTACTCCTATCTCATGAATAATTTCTGTAACATCAGCTTCCAGATCGCGATCCTCTTTGCGTATCTTTTGTTCATAGATCTTTACTTGTTTTTCTTGCCCTTTCGGCACTTCTTTTCCCCTCATATTCCTCACACGATTTAAAACCACGCTCTCGTCAAATGGTTTCATAATATAGAATTTCGCTCCTAATGCAAAAGCATTTTCTGTAATAGATTCTTGTCCAATAGCAGAAATAATGATAAATTGAGGTCTTTTTTCTACATTTTGATCCTGATTAATCTTTTCCATCAAACTAAGACCGTCTAATTTTGGCATAATAATATCTAATAATACAATATCCGGCTTTTTTTCCTTAATTACCTCATAAGCTTCCAATCCGTCATTCGCCCGTCCTACAATGAAAATATCTTCATCTTGACTCAAAATTCTGCTTAATTGTTCTACTATCTTTTCATTATCATCCACAATTGCAACATTTAGTTTTTCCATAGGCTTTTACTCCCTCTCTTAATTTACTTTTTGGCTCAAATTGTAATTACCATCTTTATTATACTCATATAATAGAATATTTACAATCCTATTCTGTCTTCTTAAATCGACATATTACGATTTTTTTACCCCTTTTGACCTTAATGTCAACAATATTTATTTATTTTCTGAACTGCTTAACATATTCTCTATAAAAATTCCATATCCTTTTGTTGAATCTTGCACAAATACATGTGTTACTGCTCCAATCAGCTTTCCATCTTGAATAATAGGGCTGCCACTCATCCCCTGTACAATACCATTTGTCTTTTCTAATAAGTTTTCATCTACAATTTTAATCTCCATTCCTTTGTTCAAATTATGACTAGAATTATCGATTTTTGTAATAAGAATCTTATAGTCTTTCATCTCACCCTCTATTTTGCATCGAACATAAGCCTCTCCCAATTTCACTTCCTGTCTTAATCCGATGTCCATCGCTTCACTCCCGACTATATTTCTCAATTCAAAAGAAGCCTTTCCAAAAATCCCTTGAGAAGTATTTTTTGTAATTTCTCCTAATACCGCCTTTTCATTATAATTGATCACTCCAGATAAACCTCCCGGAGTCCCTGCTTCTCCTTTTATGATAGATAAAATTCTAGCCTCATATAATTTTCCGCCACACGCTTCTAACAATGTTCCTGTATCCACATCACTCACTCCATGTCCTAACCCTCCAAATTCCCCCTGTGCAGTAAGATAAGTTAAAGTGCCTATTCCCTGTGCATCATCTCTCACCCAGATTCCTAACTTATATTCTCCGGGTTCTGTTTCTACTGGTGTAATTTTTACATTCATTTCTTCTTCATTTCTTCTAATTGTCAAAATCATTTCTTTTCCGCCAGAATCTTTTACCTTTTTTATCATTTCTTCTTTGCTGTTTATGGTGTCTCCATTTATCTTTTTAATATAATCTCCTGACTTTACCACCATATAGGCAGGTTCCATAATTGTGCCATGTAGATCCACTACCTTTGCAGAACCAACTACTAAAATTCCATCTGTTTCTAAGTAAATACCCACTGGAAATCCACATGGAATCACTTGTGTTTGTTCAATTACAGAAACATCGATACTCTTAATCGGAAGGAATCCAAATAGTTTCATCTGTATTTGATAATTTCCCGTCTTTTCCGACTTTAAAGAAAACGCTTCATTTAGATTAACTGTAATCTGATTAGAAGGAATATTAGATGCATTTGTAAAAGAAACTTCTGCATTATCTGATTCTATTTTGGCTTCTATCGGAAGCTGAAAATTAAATTCTTCCTCTTCATCTACAACAATATGAATTTTATCCGGTATAATGCGATCAATATAAGAATAAATCACAAATCCTGTATAAATACAACTAACGATTAATATCATATAAAGAATTCTCCGATACCAAATTCTTCTGCTCATCTTTCAGCCCTCCATCTGCCTTATTTATTCGTTTTCAAGAATATCTATTATCATTGAGTAGAAATCTTACTCTATATCGTGGTATTCATCAAATTGAAATATTTCTATTTCAATTTAGTTCATTACTCACATAAAAAAAAGGATGTATCTTTTTCCGATACTTCCTTTTTAGTATATGGTAATTTAAAAATTTCACACTGGTATTATTTTGTTCTTTTTTTTATACATAAAAATAATTTTTTTAAATTATGATAATATAAAGGCGAATTTACAGAAATCATGTGAAACATTTTATCAAAAGGTTCGCACAGGAACAGATACCTATTCCAACGAAACCGCGCTTTCGCTCCGTTCCAGACGTAACGGACACTAAATTCGCAGCCCCGCTTCCCCGCGGAACTGCTCATTAAGTGCCAACGTCTTCCAAGGGGTTTCTTTTGGAATAGGTATCTGTTCCTGTGCTAGTTTACAACATAATCAAGTTTACAAAATAAGCTTGTCGTTATTACTATAAATTAGGATATTAGTACTATAATTCGTCTTTTGTATTAAATTATATAAACTCATCAAAAATTAATTGTTACCATATAGGGATTTAAAATAAAATATACTTTTTGTTATCTCACTTTACTCCAAAATGGTATATAGAATTAGCAAAATTCTGACAAAATAACCTATATAATTTTTTCACTCTAAAACTATAACAGTAAGAACCAATTTTATAATACTAATTTTTAAGATACACTTATCATGCCTAAATTGACCACATTGTAAAAGCGCCAATAAACTAGCTAAGGCAAGGAAGTATTTCCATAAGAAGCCCCTTGGAAGACGTCGGCACTTAATGA
>CANRVK010000064.1 GCA_947643285.1 uncultured Eubacteriaceae bacterium | reverse complement strand
TCTGCTAATAGTTTTTTTGCTAATTCTAGTTCCATTTTTTATTTCTCTCCTTTTTAAGGTGATATTATTTTTATGATGTTTATATATTTATGGATATAGTACTTTATGGTATGTATCATTTTGGGGAAAATTGGTTTGGAATGAATGGTATTAATAAAACTTGAAAGAAACGGCTTAGCAAAGCTAATCAATAAATTTTAATATTGAGAGTATTTTTTATGTATAATACATAAAAGTCCTTATACCTTTGAAATACTTAACAAATTCTATATTAATATTTTTTAGAAATATTCATTATTCTACGTAAAGTGTAGGTACTACTGGTGATAAAAAACTATCTTTTTTCTTAATTACTTCTCCTTTTTGAATAAAATAATTAACAAATTCATTTGGTGAATTTTCTGATTCATCATCATATATCTGTATTATTCCATAAGAATTTTTTGCTATTTCACCTATCATTTGCACTAATTCCAAGAGTTTTTCTACTATTGGAGTATATCTATTTTGAAATAAAGTAATAGACAGACAAGGTGTATTATTATAAATGTTTAAGTTAATTACTTTTGGCTCTAAGTTTAATATTTCTATTTTATCGTTTACTTTTTTTAAAATATCTTCTCTTTCTGTTATAGATAATTTTGATATTATTACCCATCCATGTAATTGAAACATACTCTTCTCCTTTTCTAAATTTTAGTTATAAATCCATTCCTTTTGTTTTTCCATTTTTCCTCTCGCAATCCTATATACTTGAAAACTATTCTCTATTTTTTCAAAATCTTCATCCTTTACAAAAAGCGTTCCATAAGAACCACTTGCTATTTTACAGATATATTTGGTTAAGTTCATGATTGTTTCTACTTCTCCCATATCTATTTCTGAACATATATGAATAGTTAGACATAGGTTTGCATTATAAAAATCTAGACCTATGTGATAATCGCAATAAAATTCCATGCTATTTATATAATGATTAATTTTATTTTTGACTTCGTTTATAGGGTTACTTTCCTTGTCATCTGACTCCCAAATGTTAATCCATTCATGTATTTCTAGCACAATATCTCCTCCAAACTAATTTAATGGTTTTGTATCAATAATGGCTCGTATACCATACCGTTTACTATATTCTAATATTTTATCTATTACAGATTGATTTGGTTGACCTTCAAACTGAAAATAAGGTATTTTATTATTTGCTATTGCTGCCTCAAATGTTGCTTTCATTTGAGCTTTTACAGCGGGATTTGCCGAAGATAATGCAGGTTTTGCTTGAGCAATATACTGACTAGAAATAGCATCAAATTCTCGTCCGTCTGGATCAAATTCAAATTTAACTCTTGAATCTCCTCCAATACGCTGTGCTAATTTATCTGCACTTGGATCTGGACTAGAAACCTTAATTAGTTTTCCAGAATATTTACTTTTAATTTCACCATAATTATAATCCTTCCTGTAAACAGCATCCTCCCCATATCTTTTCTTGAAATTTTCTTCCCATTCGTCACCTGTCCTTGGAATTTCTGCTTCCCAATCTTCTTTATAATTGGACTTATTTTCCAATTCCCCATTATCTATCTCTTTATTTTTTTGTTTGACGTTTGTTTCAGAATTTTTACTCCCCTTATTATTTGTACTATCCTTACTATCTTTATCTTTAACTAAACCAGCATTATCACTAGCTATTTGTATATATCCCATACTAAATAAATCTAAACACATGCCTGCAGTAGTATAATTCTCCTGATTTCCGCCAAATATATGGTCTAATAACCAGTTTTGTCCACTTCCTATACTGGTTATCTCATTCAAATAACGTACTCCTTGAAAGCCCATTAAACCATATCCAAATCCAGCAAATATCTTTGGAATTGTAATAGCTGTAAACTTAGTAACTCCTCCAAATAACATACTTGCTTGTATTCCAAATGCTTGTCCTACAATTGGTGCTGCTGTCCATAATCCATAAATAGTAGCTCCTGCTACCGCTCCCGTGATACCACCAGTTACTAAATTTCCTAAAAACTGTGTCCAACTTCTTGCCTGACCACTTTTTGCATCTGTAATTGCTGCAGAAACAGTTACAATTCCTGTCCCTATTGCTGCTTCTGACTAACATGATTGCTCCTAACGCTGTGCCTCCTGTAGCGACTCTATAGCACAGGTGACTAATGCCGCTGTAGCGGTAATTAGATTACCCCACTAAGAACCTTCTTCTTTTTCTACCTCTTTTTCTAGTGGTATATCATCAATTATATCAAAAATTTCAAAGGAAGTCATATTAAAATAGGTTTTTTTTCCAAATAAATTGCACTCACAATTCATATTCAAAGCAGTAATTCCCGAACTAGAATTTGCTAGTGCATAAATCCCTTCTGGTATAAATGTATTAGTATCTCCCATTTATCTTACCCCCTCGCTAAATTTATCTCTACAGGAGTTTCTAATAGAACTTGTTTTGCGATAAATTTTGCTTTCCCTTTTGCAGTTATCTCTATTTTTTTATTACTCTCTAATTGTACCGCAACATCATCTTCTAATTTTAAATAATTTCCTTTTTCTTCTTCCGAAATATCAAGTTCTTTGTGATTTTAATAGTTATAAAGAAATGATGATATGAAAAACCAAAGAAAAAGAAAATAATTTGGAAAAAATCGAATATCAAAACGAGTAAAAAGAAGATAGAAAGCAAATTTCTTATGGGGCGAGAGAATAGAAAAATTTAAAATTATATTGACAAATCAAGTAAAGGTGCTAAAATTAAAATTAGAACTAGAATAATTTTAATTTTAATTTTAGCACCTTTATAAGGAGGGTTATGACAAAAAACGCCAAATATATTTTAGAAATTATCAATGATTCCGAGAATCATTTGACAGCAGAACAGATTTATTTGCTTCTAAAAGAAAAAAATAAGAAAGCAGTAATTGCTACAGTTTATAATAATTTATCTCTTCTATATAAAGAGGGTTTCATCAGAAAAGTGTCAGTGGAAGGATATCCAGATCGCTATGACAAGATGAAACAACATGATCATTTGGTGTGCAGAAAATGTGGAAAATTGGAGGATATTACATTAGAGGATTTGACTGAGAGAATCCAAAAACAGATAGGAATTTCTATGCTCTCCTATGATTTAAAGATAAATTATATTTGTGATAACTGCTTAAAAATGGAAAAAAAGGGTGAAAGGAAATAAAAAAATGAAAAAATGGAAATGTAAGGAATGTGGATATATCTATGGAGGAGAAAATCTTCAAGAAAACTACTAGATAAACAGGTAGGTCGATAGCCTAAACAGTGATTGCTTATTTCTTTTTGCAATTCATTTATCTGTCGGTTTACTTTATTTTTTTGCGATTTTGATTATACAAAAGTTTCTTTTATTACATAATTTTACCTGACTTTAACTTTTAAAAGTCTTATATATAATAAAAATTGTTATTTGTTTATTAGTATATTTACATTTTGAAAGGACAAATTGTTATGTTAGGAAAGAAAAATTTGAATCTATTTCCAAGCTTGTAGACATGCAATATAAGCCCACAAACAGGGAATTAAATAATATTCATCAGCGTCTGATGAATGGAAGAAAAGAATTTGAACAAGTTGTAACAAAAACCATGGATGCTGTGATTCTTATGAGTTCTATGGATTTAACATTAGAAGAAAATGTTGCGACTGTAGAAAAGATCAACACGTCTATTTCTACTGCTGTAGATACCATCACTAAATCGGTGGAATTGACATCAAATATTACTTCTGAAGTATCAAAGGCACATGAAAATTTAACTACAGCAATTATTGATGTTTCCAATGAATCGGCTAAAATAATAGATGAAATTCATAATTGCGAGAAAGAATTGACTTCTATTTCAGAACTGTCCACTTCTGCTATTTCTAATGCAAGGGAAATGAAAACAGATATGCATGGATTGCTTAATGTTATTCAGTATATGAATGAAGCAGTGGAATCTATTCGATCTATTTCTACTCAAACAAATCTTCTGGCATTGAATGCTTCTATAGAAGCTTCTCACGCTGGAGAAGCTGGAAGAGGATTTACAGTTGTTGCAGAGGAAATTCGTAAGCTTGCAGATAAAACAAAATCATTGACTGGAAGTCTAGGTGATTTTTTAACCAATATCAAGGAAGCTTCCCAAAAAAGTTCTGACAGCGTAGATATAACCGTAGATGAATTAGAACATATTAATGACAATATTCAAAATGTATGGAAGATTACTGGCGATAATCATACCAGTATGAGTAATATTGCAGATTCTGTTTCTTCATTAGCTGCTGTCAGTGAAGAAATCAGCAGTTCTATAAGTGAATTAGATCATCAGATGCATAATGTGAATAAACAATGCCAAAATCTGAAGGAAAATACAAATTCTCTGGCAATTTCTAGTCAATCCATTTCTGAACTTGTAGAACCATCTAAAAAAATTGAAAAATATTTAGACGAATCGACTAAGATTATGGGTGTCATGGCTCAGGACGCATTTTATATGCTAGATAATCAGATTATTCTGAATCGTTTAAATAATGCAATCAATGTGCATCAAAATTGGCTGAATACTTTAAAAGAGATAGCACAAACAGGAAAATTAAAGGTATTACAGACAGATTATACGAAATGTGGTCTGGGTCATTTCTATTATGCTTTTAAGCCATTAAATCCAGAAGTTATAGAAATTTGGAAGGGTCTTGAAAATAAACACAAAACATTTCATTTATATGGCACAGAAATAATTTCCGCTGTTCGTTCTGGTCACACGAAAGAATTACAACAGATTTATGAAAAAGCAGAAGTTTGTTCAGAAGAATTGATTTCTGACTTTCGTCTTCTGATTCAGATTATAGAATCATTAACAGAAAAGCATATTTGTATTTTTGAATATGAATAGAGAGATGAGGATTTATTTAAAAACTGTATACAGCATATAAAGAATTTAAAGAAAATGAATTTATAATTGTTTAGAGAAAACATTTGGACAAAGGTTTGCACCGACAAAGAAGTATTCCAATGAAGCCGTGCTCTCGCTCCGTGTAAGACTACGCGGTACTAAATTCGCCGTTTCATTTCTTGCGAAACAGCTCATGAAGTGCCGCCGTCTTCCAAAGGGCTTCTTTTGGAATACTTCTTTGTCGGTGCTAGTTTATGGATAAATCCATTTATAAGAAATAGCTAGTGTTAAACTTTTGTCAAAAATATTTCCTTTTAAAATATCTATTCATAAATTTAGCCTAATCAAAGCTGCTTTTTAGATGTTTCTTCTTGTATCGTATCAAGCAGTTGACAATAATAATTCATAAATAATTCTTTGTAGTATTTATGTCTGCGCACAGGAATAGGAATTTTTGCTCCATTCTGCATAACAAAATCTGTCTTTGTCATAGAAACTACATATTTTAAATTCAAAATATAAGCGCGATGAGGACTTATAAATTCTGAATATGGAAGCAGTTTTGTAATTATGCTGTTAAGTGTGAGCAAATGACTGGAAGAAGTTAAAATATCCCCATTTCTTAAATGAAAATAGAGTTCTCGGTTTAAGTGTTCTATATACATCAAATTTTCAAAAGCAATAGTAAAAATTCCATTTTTTGTAGGAATAGCCAATTTATTGATATGAGTATCAGAACCGTTAGAATCTATAGTATATAATGCTTTTGCTAATACTTGATGCAGAGTTTCTTTTGAAACAGGTTTTAAGAGATATTGGAAAGCTTCTACTTGAAAAGCGTCTAACGCGAATTCTTTTGACGAGGTGAAATAAATGATAAGACCAGAATTTCCTGCTTTTCGCAGTTGTTTTGCTATTTCTATTCCATCAATATCAGGAAGGATAATATCTAAAAAATAAATATCAAAAGTTTTCGAGCTGGAAAGCAACATATTAGCATTGGAGAAAGTGGATATTTCTGAAAATAAGTTACTTTTATCTTTGAAATAATCACAGATTATTTTATAGATATAAGTAAGAGATATTTTGTCATCATCGCAAATTGCAATTTTGTACATTTTATCTACTTGCTATTGAAAATATACAAATAGCTTCTCCTTTCTGTTATTTTAAATAGTGGGATTTAGAAAAAAACACTTGTATAAATATAGAATTTTTCTAAAATGAAGCAATTCATCATCTATTTATGTCAAATGTGATAAAAAATAATGATCTCATTTTGAATGGTAGATTTATAATATTATAGTATAACATATTTTTTGTAAATAAGAAAGTGATAAAAAGTTCTAATATTAACATTCATACAAAAAAAATAAACATTCGTCTAAATTATATCTATAATTATATCCATATAACGACAGAAAACAAGTAATTTCTACGATTTTATCAAACTTCAAATTAAAATTTTTGTGTGTCTTTTCAATAGTCTTATAGATAAATAGTAATGTTTTTTTATTTTTATAAGATATTTTGTTGCTATTTTAACACTTTATCATATATATTATCTTTCATGATATAAAAAAAAGAAAATTAAGTGATTGCGAAAGTCAAAAGGGGGGCGCTACGGAAAGAAAGTATTTAGGCGAAGCCGCGCTCTCGCTCCGTGTAAGACTACGTGGTACTAAATTCGCAGCCCCGCTTCATGCGGAACTGCTTATTAAGTACCAACGTCTTCCAAGGGGCTTCTTTTGGAATACTTTCTTTCCTTCGCTGGTTTGTTGGCTATTCTACTTTTTGAAAAGCGATACGATAACTTATGAAATCTTAGGGAGGAGATATGCAGAAATAATTCTCAAAAAGGTTAGTATTTCTATGGTGTTTGGAGTTCGCAATTATCTAAAAAAAAGAAAACGAATGAAAGGAGATGAGAAGTATGATTTATTTTACATCAGATACACATTTTTATCATAACAATATTGTTCAGTTATGCGATAGACCTTTTCGTGATTATGATGAGATGCATAGGACACTCGTTTTAAATTGGAATTCCATGGTTAGGGATACAGATGAAATCTATATTTTAGGAGATTTTATCCATAAAGGAAATGGAGAGGAAGCGAATAAAATATTAAAAAAGTTAAAAGGAAAAAAATATTTGATTCGAGGAAATCATGACAAATATTTAGAAGATATCCATTTTGACCAGAGTTTATTTATTTGGGTAAAGGATTATTATGTATTAAATTATAAAAAAATAAAATTCATTTTATTTCATTATCCTATTTTGGAATGGGCAGGATTTTTCAGGGATTCTATTCATTTGTATGGGCATGTCCATAATGCAAAAAAAGATCCTATACAGGCAGAACGGCTAAAAGTTTTAGGAAATAGAGCTTTTAATGTAGGCGTAGATGTGAACTATTTTGCTCCTGTGAGTATAGAAAGCATTTTAAAAAAGATACAAGCCAATAATGAATGACAAGCCTTTTCTAAAATTCTGAGTTATAATTCTGCCTATTTATTTTATTGCTAAAAAGAAATCCGTTTTTCAAAAATTAGAACAGACACTTAACGAGCGGAGGGAAGGAACGTTTCCAAAAGAAGCCCCTTGGAAGACGTTGGTACTTAATGAGCAGTTCCCGTTAGGGGGCTGCGAATTTAGTACCACGTAGTCTTACACGGAGCGAAAGCGCGGCTTCGTTGGAAACGTTCCTTCCCTCCGCGACCCTTTAACTTTAAAGCAGACTAAACTATAACAAAATAAAGAAATCAGGTAGAAACATTTGTGAAACTTTTATATAAATTTAAGAAATAGAAGCAAATGTTAATTTGACTATTGCCGATAATTCCTTTAAGATTAAAAAAGAGGATATTTCTGTCCATAGAAAGCCACATGGAGAATAAAGAGAAGTGAAGATATAAGGAAAAGATTGGAAAGGTGATGAAAATGCAATTTGAAGTTTTGTTTGTGAGCCAGACAGGGAATACAGAAAAATTAGCGAAAGCAGTTTTTGAAGCGATTCCCAGCAAATCGAAAGAAATTCAAAGGCTGACAAGGGATACAGAACTAGACTTAGCAGAAACGTATTTTATTGGCTTTTGGACGAACCATGGAACTTGCAGTTTTGAAGTGCTGGATTATATTTCTGAATTACACGGAAAGAATATAGCGTTGTTTGGAACTTGCGGTATAGGTTCTGATGCTGAATATTATCAAAGAATATCACGACAAGTCAGCGCATTTATACCAGATGATAATCAATATCTCGGCACATTTCTGTGTCAGGGGAAAATGCCAATGAGTGTTAGAAATAAATATGAAGAAGCCTTGACGAGAGGAGATTATGATAGTTGTACTAGAAAGATGATACGAAACTTTGATGAGGCTTTACTTCATCCAAATCAGACAGACTATGAAGAAGCAAAAAAATTTGTAGAGGGTGTTATGTTAAAGATTGGAATATATCAGTGAAAAATATAGAAAACGTCAATAATTAAAAGAGGGCGGAAAATATGAGAGAGAAAATAACAAGATTTATGATAGGGCGTTATGGAGTGGATCAGTTCAATAAATTTTTATTGGGATCAGCTTTTACTTGTATGTTGGCTTCTTGGTTTATCAGAAATGGAGTGTTTCATACTTTGGCTCTGGCGATTTTAGTCTATTGCTATTACCGAATGTTGTCTAAAAATCACAACAAGCGCTATCAAGAAAATATGATATATTTAAAGTATTATAATAAAGTAAAAAAGTCTATTTCAAAACAGAAGAATTATTTGATACAGAGTAAAGAATATCATATTTATACTTGTTCTAATTGTAAACAGAAAATCAGGATTCCGAGGGGAAAGGGAAAAATAAGCATCACTTGTCCGAAATGTAAGAATGAGTTTATCAAAAAAAGTTGAAAAATAGAAAAATATGAAAAAATAAAAAGTATCAAAAAAATGAGAAATTAGCAGATAGAATGTTGCTGTGAGGATAATTATGTTTGGATATCTTACTATCAATAAAAATGAGTTAAAAGTGAAAGAGTATGAGGAATATCAGTCGTATTATTGTGGACTGTGTAAAGTTTTAAAAGAGCGTTATGGTCATATAGGGCAGATGACGCTCACCTATGACATGACATTTTTGGTTATTTTATTGACTGGTTTATATGAGAAAGAACCCATAGAAAAGCAACAGCGCTGCGGAAAGCATATGGGGAAGAAGCATCGTACATGGGAAAATAGTTTCACAGAATATGCAGCGGATATGAATATTTTATTGGCGTATCATAATTTAATGGATGATTGGCTAGATGAGAAGAAGATATCTGGATATGCCGCAGCAAAAGCATTAGAGAAGTCCTATCAGAAAGTAAAAAAAGATTACCCTAGACAATGTGAAGCGATTGTTTCTTATATGGAACATTTGACAGAATGTGAAAAGAGAAAAGAAGAAAATCTGGATATGGCAGCAGGCTATACAGGTGAATTATTAGCAGAAATATTTGTATATCAAGAAGACGAATGGAGTAATATTTTAAGACGCATAGGCTTTTTTTTAGGAAAATTTATTTATTTATGTGATGCATATGAAGATATAGAAAGAGATAAAGAAAAGAAGAATTATAATCCATTTATTCCTTTTTCTGAAAAAGAAGATGTGGAAGATATGTGTTATCAAATTTTATGTATGATGGCAGCAGAATGTGCAAAGGAATTTGAAAAGCTGCCAATATTAATGAATGTTTCTATTTTGCGCAATATTTTATATTCTGGCATTTGGGCGAAGTATGAAGCGGTAAAAAAGAAAAGAATAGAAGAAATGGTGAAAAAGAAATGATGTTTGACCCATATAAAGTGCTAGGTGTTTTACCAAACGCCAGTGACGAAGAGATAAAGAAGGCATATAGAAAACTCAGCAGAATGTATCATCCTGATGCGAATATCAATAATCCAGATAAAGATAAAGCAGAAGAGAAATTTAAAGAGGTACAACAGGCATATGATCAAATCGTAAAGGAAAGAGAGAGAAAAACTTCTGGAAATTTCCAAGGACGTTATAATACTACAGGACGTGAAACAGTGGAAATGCAGGCTGTTTATAATTTCTTAAATTCACGTCAATATAAAGAAGCTTTACATGTGTTGTCAGAAATTTCAGAGAGAGATGCGAGATGGTATTATTGCAGTGCGATTGCTAATACAGGTGTAGGCAATAATATTTTAGCCCTTGATCATGCAAAACGAGCTTCTGCGTTAGAACCTACGAATCTGGATTATGCTAATTTGGTGCGGCAATTAGAATCTGGCGGGCAGTGGTATCAAAGTATGAGCCAAGATTATGGAGAGCCGATATGGAATCCGGGAAAATGTTGTTGTGAAATATTATATTGTAACATGATAGTTCGATGTTGTTGCTTTCCATTTTAATTTATATTAAAAAATAAAGTTAAAAAAGTAGGTATTTTTTCCTAAATATGAGAAAAAAATACTTCTTTTTTTGTGAAAAATTGTGAAATTTGTTTCTCAAAAAGTAGAAAATTATGATATACTAAAATTATGATATAAGAATTTATCAGAAGAGGAATTTTGGAAGGATGGTAAAAGTAAAATGGATAGTACGGATAAATTTTTAGAAGTGGATACATGGCAGACTCTAATGTTTTTATATAATGCTGCATTAAAAGAAGTAAATACAAAGATTGAAATTTTAAACGACGAGTTTTTGCATATACATAACTATAATCCAATCGAACATGTGAAATCTAGAATAAAATCACCAGAAAGCATTGTAAAAAAATTGAGGAGACATGGTCATGAAGTCACGATTGAAAGTATGCAACAGCATTTGAATGATATTGCGGGGATTCGGATTATCTGTTCTTTTACAAGTGACATTTATCAAATTGCACAGATGATCAGTAATCAAAGTGATGTAAAAGTATTAACAGTAAAAGATTATATCGCATCTCCCAAGCCTAATGGCTATAAAAGTTATCATTTAGTGGTATTAATTCCTATTTTTTTGTCCGATGGTCGTGTGGATACAAAGGTGGAGATTCAGATAAGAACTATCGCGATGGATTTTTGGGCGAGTTTGGAACATAAGATATATTATAAGTTTGAAGGAAATGCTCCAGAACAGATACGTGCAGATTTAAAAGATTGTGCGGATATTGTAGAGATGCTAGATGAAAGAATGTTAAATTTGAATGAGATGATTCAATCTTATAGAGGTAAAGCAGAAAGTAGAACATAGAGGATTTCCCACTACCTTCAGGTGGTGGGTTTTCTGGTTGATTATTGATAAAAAATACAAAGGAAATGGTATAAGGAGAGAACATGGCGAATTTAGAAGATACTTTTATGAAAAAGTTGGAACTCCCCGAATATATGGAATTATCTCCAGATGATAAAGATGTATTAAAAAAATTAGCGGATTCTCTAGATGGATTAACAACACAATATAAAATAGATGAGGCTAGATTACAGGAGATAGAAAGATTACTTCGACAACAGAGTTCGCCGGGGAAAGGGAAAAGACAAGAGATAGAGAAAAGAGAAAAGAAAGTGGTGAATGAAAGAGAGGAGGAACAGGAAAGAAGAGATAGGATTTTAAAACAAGAGGCAGAAAGACAATTTTTAGAAGATGTGGTACAGGGGAGTACGGATCAGATAAGAGCGAGTATTACAGAACGATTTGGAGCTTTAGAAACAAAAGTGGATATGTTGAGAACTATTTCAAAGAATGAAGAAGTTTCTGGATTGTCAGAGGGGTTGGTGAAGGAGTTAAGGGAAATGAAAGTGGATATGGAGAAACAGCTTAAAGGGGTTAAAATTATGGTGGGGGTTTCCATCTGGACTACTTTGTTGACACTTTCGGTATTGATTGCTAGGATATTAGGGTTTATATAAGGGTGGGGTTTCCGCTGCGGCGAGGCACTATTCCAACGAAACCGCGCTTTCGCTCCGTTCCAGACGTAGCGGTACTAAGCTCACAGCCCTTTTGGGCTGTTTGCTAAGTGCCGACGTCTTCCAAGGGGTTTCTTTCGGAATAGTGCCTCGCCTCCGCTAGTTGGTTGGCTGCGCTAGGAAAAGGATTATACTTCTAATAAAGGATATAGAAAAAAAGAAAGTGAAATTTTAAAAATTTTTAGTTGCTCTGTAAAATTTATGAAATGATATAGGTGTTTTTTAGATAGTATATGGGGGATAGTGAAGGGTGAAATGATTATATTTTTTGTTGTAGATAAATTATTTTTGGAATAGTCAAATAAATATCATGATATTTTATAAGTTTATTTCTTAGATTCTATGTTTCTAAGTTAAAATAGGAATGTTTTATTTTAATATCTGTAAATTTTTCTCAAAATCCTATATTTAAAAAGTGAAGAGTTAAGGTTTTTATTCATTAAAGTGAAGGTGTTATTATAAATGTGAGGTTTGGAGTGTGATTAATTATCTTAAAAATGACAAATGTACTTTAAAATTATGTAATTTTTCACTATATATTTTTATTTTTCACAAGTATAATAAATGAAAAAGAAATATAGTATAAATTAAAAAATAATTGTTATAGTTTAGTCTTTCTATTCTATGGTTATCATGAAAGGTTTTTTTCAAAGGCAGAACGGCTAACAAATTAGCGGAGGCAAGACGTATTCCAAAAGAAGCCCCTTGGAAGACGTTGGTACTTAATGAGCGGTTTCGCAAG